>DAOVQI010000019.1 GCA_030628785.1 Bacteroidota bacterium | reverse complement strand
CAGGGCACGAATCCCAGACCCTAAGGGTTTTGCGCCATAGCATCCTTACGCTGCAAACCCTTAGGGTCTTTTTGCACCTAGTGTTTAATTCTAATCGGCTTGTGACACAAATCCCCGAAATCATCAGTTTCCCTCAGATCAATGCCGGCAGTCGGGGATTTCTTGCTTATATTTCTTATTACCAGGGGCTTCGCCCCTGGCTATTACCATATTGTCCCTACGGGACAAATTTGAATTAATCAATGTCATAGTCCTGGAGGGACTAAAAGATAATAGACAGTCACTTTAGTGGCTGGGTATAAACGGATAATAAACAAGAAACAGCCCGTTAGGGCTTGAAAGTAGGATTACACAGGATCTGGCTTGGAGTCAGGCCAGGTAAAATCATAAATTCTATTTCACGAGGTCCATGCCAGACCCTAAGGGTTTTTCAAAACCCTTAGGGTCTTTTGAACACAGAGCGGGCTTCATAACCAATCAACGAGAGACGAACGGATTACAACAAACACATTGAAAATAACAATGATGTCGGATGTTTCCATCCGACAAATTTCAGGTGGAAACACCTGACACCATGTTAATATCACTTTTAAACCTGAAAGTGAGGCTTTTCGAGGTTCTATCAGATTTGCCCATCAGCGAAAAAACTCTTAGGGTCTTTTATTACTTGGAATTGATGTATAGTTAGTATATTTATAAATCCAATACCAACACAACTAAATTTAATGCCTGATAAACCCAACAATTTCATCCAATTCTGGACAGAATTAAAACGCCGTAAGGTAGTACGTGTAATTATTGTGTATGCTGCTGCTGCCTTTGTGATACTTGAAGCTGTGGATATTATATTCCCACGTTTAGAGTTTCCTGATTGGACAGTAACTTTTGTTATTGTTCTTTTAGCCATTGGTTTCCCCTTTGCAATAATCTTCTCCTGGATATTTGATATAACTCCTAAAGGAATAAAAAAAACCAAACCAATTGAACTTGCTAAAGAACAAAAGGAAGATTACCTACTATCTGATAAAATTTCACGGTTTGAAAATTCCATTGCTGTGTTGCCTTTTCAGGACATGAGCCCCCAAAAGGATCAGGAATATTTTTGTGATGGTATGACGGAAGAGATAATAACAGATTTATCATATATTAATGATCTGCTGGTTATATCACGTAATTCTGCAATGACTTTTAAAGGTACGAAGAAGAAAACTAAAGAAATTGCCAGAGAGGTTAATGTACAATATGTTCTTGAAGGAAGTGTGCGAAAAGCAGGCAACAATCTACGTATAACTGCTCAGTTGATCGATGCCATAACCGATGCACACCTTTGGGCCGAAAAATATAATGGAACCCTTGATGATGTATTCGATATTCAGGAGAAAGTATCACGGTCTATCGTGGATGCTCTTGAACTGAGATTGAGTCCTGAAGAGGGCAAGAAAATGTCTGAACAGCCCATTAAAAATGTCCCAGCTTATGAACTCTATCTTAAAGCTAATGCGGAGATTTTCAAGTTTACTGAAGAGGCCATAAACAGAGCCATTCGATATCTTCGAAACGCCCTTGATATACTCGGCGATAATGCTCTTCTATATTCAGGTTTGGCCTTTGCATACTTCCAACTTGTTAATATCGGTGCTAAACACGAGGAATATCTTGTGAAAGCTGAAGCTTATGTAAAGAAGGCTTTGACGATGGATCCTAAATTTCCCAAAGCCCATGTCGTTCTTGGGTGGATCTATTGCCTGGGAGAGCCACTTAAGTCAATCTTTCATCTGAAAAAGGCTCTGGCAGTCAGTCCAGATGATTCAAACGCAATAGCGGTACTTGCGGTCGACTATATGGCTGTGGGAAAGATATCTGCTGCTGTACCCTTAAGTGAGAGGCTTATCCAAATCGATCCGTTGGATTTTCCTCCTAATTATGTTAAGGGAGCACTGCATTTTTATAGTGGGCAATTTGACAAAGCGCTTAAAGCGTGGCATAGATTGTATGAGATATATCCTGAAAGTGCCTACAGCAGATTTTCTTATGCCTTGATCTTAACTTACAACAATCAGTATGATGAGGCTTTTTCCATCATTGATCAGAGCGCAAAAACAGATCCAGATAGTGTATTAACTAAGCTTGGATTAATGCTGAAGTATGGGCTACGAGATGAGAAGGAGAAAGCATTTCAGGAAATGACCCCGGATTTCCAAAAGACCTGCCAGCATGATTATTCGTTTTCCCATCACCTAGCCGGTATATTTACCTTACTTGGTGAAAAAAAGGAAGCTCTGAATTGGCTGGAGAGCGCGGTCAATTGTGGTCTTTTCAATTACCCATTTCTCAACGAACACGACCCTTTCCTCGAAAACATCCGTGGCGAGAAGCGGTTTATAAAAATCGATAAAAGAGTCAAATACGAGTGGGAGAATTTTGAGCTATTATAGAAGTAATTGAACGCCTGCTGCCGGCAGGCAGGATTGATCGATATTCGATTTGATTTTTTTAAGTTTTTAAACTATATTTGCCCTGACATTTTTCATTTTATGACTAATAATAGCCTTGATATTTTTTGAATAATGAGAAAGGAAGGGTATGAAACGGTTTATTGATCAAGATCTTTTACGCTGGAAATCTGACCCTAACAGAAAAACATTATTGATCAGAGGGGCGCGACAGGTTGGTAAAACCTATTCCGTCAGGGAATTCGCTAAAAACTTTGATTTATATCTGGAAGTGAATTTCGAGTCTGACCGGAAAATTCACAACTTTTTTAAAAAGGATCTTAATCCCGATGATCTGTGCAGGAATCTGTCGGCTTATTATAATATTCCCATAATAGATGGAAAAACATTGCTGTTTTTTGATGAGATCCAGGCCTGTCTTCCTGCTATTTCATCATTAAGATTTTTCCATGAAAAACGTCCGGGTTTGCACCTGGTTGCAGCAGGATCTTTGCTGGAATTTGCCTTAAAAGAACTTCCGTCTTATGGAGTTGGACGGATTGAAAACCTATTTATGTATCCCCTTTCATTTGACGAGTTTTTACTGGCTTTAAATCAGGAGCAACTTTACAGGATAAAGCAAGCAAGCGGATACGATAAACCTTTAAATACAGCCATTCATTCAAAATTTATTGAATATTTAAAACAGTTCCTTCTTTTTGGAGGTCTGCCGGAAGTCATACAAACTTTTATTGATTCAGGTGATTATCATCAATCCCAGGCTATTTTAGATCAGTTGATCACCGGATTTGAGGATGATTTTTCTAAGTACAAAAAAAGAGTATCGCTGTCAAGGATCAGTGAGGTGTTTAATTCAGTGGTTTATCAGTCAGGAAACAAATTTAATATTTCGAGGGCATCTGATTCTGCCAATAATGCCCAGGTCAAAGAGGCACTGGATCTGCTTGAAATGGCAGGTTTGGTTTACCGGGTAAAACATACTGCAGCAAATGGCTTACCATTGGGTGCAGAAGTAAATCCAAAGAAATTCAAGGTCATCATGTTTGATCATGGTATTTTTCAGCGCATTCTTGGTTTGAACCTGTCAGAACATCTTGTTACAAATGATTTTACTACAATAAACAAAGGAAATCTTGCCGAACAGTTTGTTGGAACAGAACTCATCAAAAACTTTTCAAAAGTCGCAAAACCACAATTGTATTACTGGCATCGCGAAAAAAGAGGAAGCAATGCCGAAGTGGATTATCTAATTCAGAAAGAAAATACCATTTTACCCCTGGAAGTAAAATCGGGAACCCAGGGAAAGATGCAAAGCCTGAGAATCTTTCTCCATGAAAAAAAGATTAAATACGGAATGCGGATTTCTCTGGAGAATTTTAATCATTATGAAAACATAATTGTATTTCCGCTTTATGCGGTACAAAATATGTTTTATTAACCGATTTACATCTTTTCTTTATAAACTCTTTCCGAAATCCTGATAAACACCACCGCAGATCGGTTCGATGAAATGGGATTTGGATAAAAAAATCCAAAAAATCGGAAAGAAAACAAATGATGGTAATGTAAATTCGCATTAGTAAAAATAGATTAATAAATAGCCCCGGGCTTCAGCCCGGGGTTGGATTTGATGTAAGCTTAACCGGTCCAACTGCTGCTGCAAATCGAAGGTAAAGCGTCATATGGACCGGGTGGCAAAGACGCACATTCAAGCACCTGAAATTGACAGATAGTTAGTATATTTATATTCCAAATCAAAACAACTAAATTTAATGCCTGACAACCCCAATAATCTCGCACAATTCTGGCAGGAACTGAAACGGAGAAAGGTTTTACCATTTTTTATTGCCTATGTTGCAGCCTGTTTTGCTATCATTGAATTCTTTGATATTACTTCAGACAGGTTTACCATACCCGACAACACCTTTAATCTTCTATATATTGTTGCTGCCATCGGATTACCTGTAGTTATCATTCTTTCCTGGTTTATTAACAGGAAAAAGCTGGCAACATCAACTGATGAATCCTCCTCACATGAAATAACCACCGGGAAGGATGAAAAGAAAGTACAACACAACCTGCCTGTGCAGCTTACATCTTTTATCGGAAGGGAGAAGGAAGCAGAAGAGATCCGACATTTGATAGGTAACCACCGAATCATATCATTAACCGGAGCAGGGGGATGCGGTAAAACACGCCTGGCCTGTGAAGTAGCTGCGCAATTAGTACAGGATTATAAAGATGGAGTATGGTTTGTTGACCTGGCACCCATTACAGCTGAGGAATTAGTGGCTAAAGAGATAACTGAGGCTTTGAAAATACCGGAAGAACCAACCCGAGCCATTATAGATACCCTTATTGATAAGATCAAAGATAAAAACATACTGATCATTCTTGATAACTGCGAACATCTGATCAGAACCTGTGCTGAAATTGCAGGGAAACTGGTTCAATCTGTGCCAGGGCTGAAGATCCTTGTGACGAGTCGTGAAGCCCTCAATATCCAGGGTGAAAAGGTATGGAGAATTCCATCACTTACATTGCTTGATCCAAAAACAATTATTGATGTTGAGAGTGCCAAAAGCTCTGAGGCAGTTTTACTTTTTAGTGACAGGGCTCAATTAAGCAACCCGGAATTTGAACTGGAGTCAGAAAATGTAAATGAGGTGGTTTCTATTTGTAATAAGCTGGATGGGATACCACTTGCGGTTGAATTGGTTGCCAGTCGTACCAGGCATATGAATACACAAATGATCCTGGAACGGTTTACAGACCGGTTTGATCAGTTATCTTCATCCGATCCGGGGACTTCAAAACGCCAGCAAACCTTGCAGGCAACCATAGAATGGAGCTATAACCTGCTGTCAGATAGTGAGAAAATATTGTTTGCCAGGCTGGCTGTTTTTTCAGGCGGTTTTGATATTGGCGCCGCAGAGGAAGTATGTTCGGATGATCAACTGCCAAAGGAAACCATCCTGGATGTATTGTCCCGGTTGGTCGACCGGTCCCTTGTTTATACTGTTAAAGGCGCTGATCAATCGATGCGGTATAACAGGCTGGAAACATTGCGGCAATTTGCACAGCAAAAATTTCAATCCCAAAAAGAGGAGAAGGCCATTAGAAAACGGCATTTGCAATATTATTTAAAGATGGCAGAACAGGCATATGAAGAACAATTTGAATCGCAGCTAAAATGGTTGAATAAGCTTGAACAGGAGCATGATAACCTTATTGCCGCCTTGAATTGGTCATATAAAAACTCCCCTGATGAGTTCATCCTACTTTCGGGATACCTGTCGTGGTTCTGGCGGAGTCACTCACATTTTCTGTTAGGTAATGATTATCTGGAAAGAGCTCTGTCACAAGATATTAAAAAATCCGAAGCATATGCCCGTGCTTTATCCGGATTGGGTATGATTCAATGGGGTATAGGAGTAGCTACAAGGGCCATTGACCTTATGAGTGAAAGCCTTTCCTTCTGGCGTCAATTAAATAATCTATCAGAAGAAGCTTATGTTTTAGCAGAACTTAGCTTTATGTATCATCTAATAAAAGATAATGATACTGGATTGAAATGCTCCGAACAAAGCCTCGAAATAGCGAGGAATATTGGCAACCCCGGTCTCATTAATCATTCTCTGATTTGGGCATGCACATCACTTATTGTTACAAAACAATTTAATCGAGCCAGGCCCATGGCTGAGAAGTTACTTGTTTCCTCTGAAGAGCTAAAGCAACCATTTGGAATATTGAGAGCGCGTCATTATCTTGCGGACTGTGCCTTGTCGGATAAAAATTTTAAGGAAGCTGAAATGCAATATTGTCTTGCCGTTGAAGCAGCATTAAAATACGGAGATATTTTCCAAGTAACCAACGACCTTCATGGCGTGGCCTTTTCGGTTTCCGGGCAGTCAAGATGGTCTAAGTCAATAAGGTTAGATGCTGCAGCGCGTGAGAATTACAGAATAATGGGAAAAAACATATTCGGATCAATAAAATTCTGGGACGAATGGATTGATACCTACATCGGAGGCGCCAAAGAAAAACTGGGTGAGGAACTGACCCGTAAATATGAAGAAGAAGGTATTGCAATGGGATTTGACAAGGCAGTAGAATATGCTCTGGATTTCAAAAAAGACTAGATCACTCATATTAAACAACTACGCTCAATAATAAATCATGGTTCAAAACCCTAACAAACTATCCCAATTATGGTCGGAACTCAAACGCCGCAAAGTTATTCGTGTAATTATCGTGTATGCTGCTGCCGGATTTGCCATTATTGAGTTTGTCGATATAGTTACTGAACCTTTGAAATTACCTGAGTGGGCATTAGCCTTGGTAATAGTACTGGTAGCAATAGGATTTCCCCTGTCTGTAATCCTTGCATGGGCGTATGATATAACTCCATCCGGAATTGAAAAAACTGAACCAATAGAATCTGTTACTGAACGAAAAAAAGTTCTTTCAACTATAGATAAACCAGTCACACAAGAAAAATCAATTATTGTTCTTCCGTTTGAAAACATTAGTCCTGATCCGGAGCAGGAGTACTTCAGTGATGGTTTAACGGAAGAAATCATTACCGACCTCTCACACGTTCACGACCTGCTGGTTATATCACGGAGTTCTGCTATGACTTTTAAAGGGACAAAAAATACCATCAGAGAGATTGCTGAAAAAGTGAATGTTCGGTATGTTCTTGAAGGTAGTGTACGAAAAGCTGCTAACAATCTCCGAATTACTGCCCAGTTAATTGATGCGAATAATGATTCACATTTGTGGGCAGAAAAATACAGTGGAACATTGGATGATGTGTTTGATATTCAGGAGAAAGTATCGCAGTCCATTGTTAATGCACTTAAATTAAAATTGAGCTCAGAAGAAAAGAAGAAGATTAATGAAAGGCCAATAGATAATGTATTAGCATACGATTGTTATCTGAGGGCTTATCGTGAGATTATATCATTCTCAAAAGATAGATTGGAACACGCCTTAAATTTACTTCACAAGGGTATCGACATTATAGGAGAAAATGCCGTAATCTATGCAGGTATTGCATTTACATACTTCCAATATGCGAATTTTGGTATTGAACAAGAAAAATATATTAAAAAAGCTGAAGAATTTGTAACGAAAGCTTTTACTATCGATTCTGAATTAGCAGAAGCCCATTTCGTATTAGCGTGTATTAATTTAACCTTTCATGGAAAAGCTCATAAAGCTATTGGTCATTTCCAGCGAGCTCATTCAATCAAACCAGACGATCCGGAAATAATGATTTGGTTAGGTTTTGGATACGACCTTGTTGGCAGAACTGATGATGCTATGTCTTTATCAGATAGGTGTATTAAGATAGACCCAATTAATCCATTGAATTATGCGATGAAAGGAGTTAATCACTTTTTTCAGGGTCGATTCGATCTGGCACAAAACCCACTATTAGAAATATATAAAATAGGTCCGGAAAGTAGCATGTGGCAATTTTGGAAATCCCTAATCCTCCTATATAACGACTGTCCTGATGAATCTTATGATTTCATAAACGAGTATGTCAAAGAACCAGGTCAGGACAATATTGCCCAGATAACCATATTTTTAAAATATGTACTAAAAGGTGATAAAAATAAATTACCACTATTACTTACTCCTGATTTTATTAAAGCAGCACAAAGAGATTGCCAGATTTCATGGCATATGGCAACTTTCTATTCATATCTTGATGATAAAGAACAATCTATAGATTGGCTTGAAAATGCAGTAGATCGGGGATTCATAAATTATCCATTTCTCAGTGAACATGATAAATTATTAAGAAACATCCGTGGCGAGGAGCGGTTTAAAAAACTCATAGAGAAGGTGAAACACGAATGGGAGAATTTTGAAGTTTAGAATTTTATTATGCAGCAACACCCAAATAAAATATCAAAATTTTGGCAAGAACTAAAGAGAAGAAAAGTCTTCCGGGTAATAGCCATGTATGCAGCTACTGCTTTCACATCATTTACTATTACCCGTTACCCCATCTGCTTTAGCCATTATAAAAGCAGCATAAAGCGGAATATTGATAAAATCGTTGTCCTGTATAAAATTTCGCGATGAAGTTCGAAAAATATATTTAGGCTTATACTTTTGGGCATAACTTCTTATACTTTTCAGGTTTCTGCTTAAGCCGCTTTTTACTTCTATGGGATATATTTGGTTGCCTAATTGTACTACAAAATCTACCTCTGCATCACTTTTCGACGTCCAATAAAACAAATCGCTTATTCCTGAAGCGACAAGTTCCGTAGCAACAAAATTTTCGATAAAAGCGCCCTTGTATTCCGAAAAAAGTTCGGTGGGTTTACGAATAATATCCGATGAAAGATTTAACATAGCCCCCAATAATCCTGTGTCAAGCAAATAAACCTTAAATTTCGAATAATCAGCATAACCGGAGAGCGGAAGTTTGGGTGCATTAATTTGATAAACCATATGGATCAATCCTGCTTTTTTAAGCCATTCAATAGTCTGTTCAAATGTTGCTGCCCGCGCTTTTCTACGCACATCACTGTACTTAAATTTTTTGTTTTCTTTAGCTAACTGATAGGGGATGGATTGCCAAAGTTCGGAGGTTTTTATTGCTTGCGATTTTTCGGTATATTTTGAAAAATCTCTTTGAAAGGCCTCCAGTATTTCGATTTGGATTTTTCTTGCTGAAGCAATATCTTCATTATTCAGATAATCTTGCAATACCTCGGGCATACCGCCCAGATAAAGATACATTTTAAGCTGGTTCAGTAATTTTTCGTGAAGTATTTCGGGTAATGCTTCAACCGTTTGGGTATTCATCAGTTTTTCAGCCAAAAGTTCTTCACCAAATGCCGTCAAATATTCAGTAAAGCTCATGGGGTACATGGTCATAAAATTAACCTTGCCCACCGGAAAACTGCTTTGTTTTCCCACACTTACACCGAGTAATGATCCGGCTGCAATGATGTGATACTCCGGGGCTTGCTCGTAAAAATATTTTAAGGAAGTAAGCACATCCTGTACAGCTTGTATTTCATCGAAAAAAATTAGTGTATTGTCTGAGGTTATTTTTTGTCCGATGTATAAACTAATGTTGTTGATTATATTTTGAGGGTTCAGACTGCCTGTGAATAAAGTTTCTAAATCGGGGTCTTGTTCAAAATTCAAATAAATTAAGTCGGAATATTCGTTGTGTCCGAATTTGTCAACCAGGTAAGTCTTACCGACCTGACGGGCTCCCTGCAACAACAATGGTTTACGATTACGGCTGTTTTTCCATAATAATAAATTTTCGTACAAAGTTCGTTTCATGGTTTATCTCCAAAAATGTGTTACAAATATACAAATTTATCTCCAATAATGTGTAATTATTATTAAATTTATCTCCAGAAATATGTCACAAACACATGAATTTATCTCCATAAAAGTGTCATAAACATTTGTAATCATCAATTATTCAATTAGAATGGTTAAAATCAGCAGAAATTCGCAATGAAATTGAATTGGATGGGCCGATCGGCCGATCGCCCCTACTAATTTGCTACTCGAAACCCGAACTGAAGTCGAACGTTCAGACCCTAAGGGTTTTCGAAACCCTTAGGGTCTTTCCGGAATTTCTTATGTGAAGGTAATAGCATTTCTTATTTAACCGGCCCCATATACTTATCAAGCCAGTCTAATACTTCCTTGATCATTTCACTTTTTGGTACAAAATGCCCCGTTTCATAAAGGCAAAGCCGTTTGTCCTTCTCAGGAGTTCCCAGGAGGTCAAAGAAAGGCTTGAGGTTTGTCTCAAAAGGTCTTCCCGGGTCATATTTTCCGTTTAACATTAAAACCGGGATCTTTATTCTTGGCAAATAATTTATAATATCCGCTTCAGGATATGCTCTCCCGCTGAATCCCCCCACAATTAAAATGTTCACTTTAAGGCGTTCTTCCACTGCTGGAATAATTCCACCTGTTTCTCCACCCCAACTCCAACCTATAAATCCCAGTTTTGTTGTATCAATATCGATACGGGTTTCCAGATAATCAATTGACCTGCTAAAATCTTTTGTCCATGCTATTAACCATTCTGTGTATTGATGACTAAAATTTGCGTTGCTCATTGCCCAAGTAAGTCCATCATTTCTTTCAAAAGTCCCTTTATAAACAGGATACATTACAGCACGGCCATTTTTTAGAATATAATCAAACAAATTATTAGTTTCCCACTTGGGGCCACTGCTATTTTCAAGATCTTCTCCATTAACGGCATGTATACCTGGAAAATAAATAAGGGTTTGAAAAGGAGGTACTCCATTTTTAGGCAAATAAAGAAAAGCAATGATTCTTTCATTTCCATAGGCGGCGTTAAAAGTAATTTTCTCTACGATCCAGTCATCAGGGCTGTCATCCCTTTCTTCGATAATGGCATCTAAGTCAGAGCTGTCGTAAAGAAACTGGTTTCTATAAATTTCGAATATATTCTCTGGTACTGGTTCTTCTTTGGAATAATCCCTTCTGCTTCTCAATTTTATCAGTCGGAAGGCACTTTCAGGAACTATTTCTTTATCTACATACTGAACACAACGGAATCCGTTTTCAGGGGAACGATCAAAAGGAGGGAGTTGGCTCCATTGTAAATACAAATAATTTGCATCATCCCATGCACCGCCGCTAATGATCCGCCCGTCATCTGTCTTATTCCAGCACCATTCCCTGACGTTTCCCGCCATATCGTAAATACCAAAACAGCTAATACCCTGGAAAGTTCCAACCGGTTCAGGACCCTTGCCATTAAAGTTACTGATTGAAATTGTTTTGGAACCAAACATATAAAAGGGGGGATTATACATGTAAAATCCCGCTCCACTATCCCAATGATCTCCAGTAGGTAGGCTTTTACCAGCATATTCAGCATAAGCCGCGGCTTCATACCAGCTGACCCCTGATACCGGATAATCACTGGCTTCCCAGATGTCCGGACCGGGTCGGTCGGTCTTATCGGTAAATTCAGATATGGCTTCCTCAAATGTAAGCGGCTTTCCTTCTTTAATAAACTCATGTTTCCAGTACTCCTGATTCCTGTACCCACCATTGTCAATAAAATCCTTAAATTGTTTATTGGTAACTTCATACCGGTCCATGAAAAATCCATTGTTTTCTTTTAAAAAGACATCGGCCACTTCATCCCAATATCCATCCACATATACCATACCAGGGGAAATTGTTCCTTCAGGGAATAGTTTTCTGGACAAGGTATCAAACCTTGTGTTTGCTACGGCTAATACATCTTCATATCCTGTTTTCTCTATTTTAGTCAGATAAAATGAATGATTTGGCAGTTTGATACTGTCGATTGGTGTTTTACCTAACTTTTCCCATTCCCCTTCAATATCTGAATACTCTCGGATATAGATATCTGCACCCGGCGGATCAGTAAGTATGGTTAATCTGGACGTAACCAATGATGCCAGTTCTTTGAATTTTGGTTCTTTTGAAATATATTTTTCGGTTTTTTGAACTAAATTAAAAGCTGCAGCATAATTCATTTCATTAATACGTTGTTCAATTTCCGGTAAGGCTTGTTCTTTAGCCCATCGGATTTTTGCATTATGGTTAATATATCTTATTCCTATGACAATTAATAACAATATTACCAATATACCCGGAATGGCATACCTGGGCTTTTTTAACAACCTGGTAAATTTGCCGGATGGTATCTTATCTTCTGGGATTTTAGATATACCTGTTTTACTATCCGGCAGTGCACTGGCTGTTTCTTTATCCCTGCTGATATACCAGGCAAGAAACAAAACTATTGGCAGTCCACAGAGCAGGATAATCAGGATAATAATCCTAACCCGTTCATTCAGGCTGAAATGCTCAATAAAATATTCGACCAGCTCGATCATGACCCATGCTCCACTTACGTAGATCACAATAGTCTGGATGACGGGATTCGAAATGATCTTCTGAATAAGAGTTTTTGATTTCATTTTATCAAATTTACGGAATTATTTAGCATAAGTCAAGTTTAGATCATTGTACCCTGTTAATTTTTTTTTCTCTATTGTTTTTATTAATTTGGAAACCAGTTTGATTTTCTTTACCCGGGAAAATAATATTTATGATTTAATAACCTAATTCTTAAAATCTAAAATCCATGAAAACATCAGTTTTTTATCAATCCGTCATCAAGGCTTGCCTATTTCTGTTTATTGCTGGTTTTACATTTTTTGGATGTAAAACCAAACAAGAAAAAGAGCCAGTCGCTACCGAGGTAACTGAAAAAGATATGGATAAAGAAGCAGTAATCGAAGAAATATCCGGTTATCCTCTGCCCACTTCCTTCGAAGTTGCAAAAATGCTGAATGATGCCAAAGCTCCGTATATCCTGAGTATATGCAACACAAACGAAAACGTTGGTAATTATTTTTTACAAAAGGAAAAAGCCCTGAATCTTGGTGTTTACGGAGCTGACCTAAGTTACGCCAGTACTTATAATATGAAACAGGAAACCATGTTATACCTGGAAGCCTCCAAACGCCTGACAGATGAAATGGAAATTTCAACAGCCTTTAACCTTACCTTTATTGAGAGGATCGAGAATAACCTGGAAAACGGAGATTCCCTGATCTCAATCATATCCGATTCATTTTATGATACCTACGACTACCTTACTAAAAATGAAAAAGATAAATTAGCTATTCTGGTAATGGCAGGAAGCTGGATTGAAGGACTATATATCACCTCCCAGATCGCCTTAACAGCAGGTGATAATACGATATTCCTTGAAATTATTGCTCATCAGAAAAACTCTTTAAATAAGCTACTGGAGGTTATGGATCCTGTAAAAGAGGATGACGATGTCGCAGAAATACATAGCGGTTTAACTGACCTGAACAAACTATACGACACAATTGAAGAAAAAATAACCGATGAACAATTGAAAGAAATTTCAAACTTCATCGAAACCTTACGGAATAATATTGTGTAGGATTGAGTTTCTGGCATGAACGAGTCTATCCTTAATGCACTGCTTCAATTATTTGCGATCATTGCTAATGTAAGCAAGGATGGAGTTTCTTTTAAAGCAAGAAACATCGTAAAATCCTATCTTTCCCAGCACCTCAGTGCCAAACTGATCAATAAATACCTTAAACTTTTTGGTCAATACATTCAGGATCATCATCCGGAAATATTTGATAAAGAAACAAAGGGTACTGAAATAACTATTTCCAGTTCTGACAAAGTTCCGCAGATCGGGGAAGAGATCAACAGAAATTTACTTCACCGTGAAAAGTATATTGTATTCCTTCGGCTTGTTGAATTTATCAACGAAGACGAGGTAATGACACAGAAAGAACTGGATTTTATAAAAACGGTTGCCGATACTTTTAACATACGCGAGTCATCACATAACAATACCAGGGCGTTTGTGCTGAACCCGCTCTCACCGGATATTGAAAAAGATAAAATTCTGGTTATTGATGATAACCCGGAGCCGGCTATTCCGGATGTAAAACACATCTCTAAAAACAACCTTGATGGTAGGATTGTGGTCCTGAGGCATGCAACCACAAATACTTACGTTTTCCGTTACTCAGGGAAAAGCAATTTGTACCTTAACGGACATAATATCTTCCCCGGGCGAATTGGATTGATGGAACAGGGGGCAATGATAACAGGACATAAAATTACCCCGATCTATTACAGCGATATCTCCAGGAAATTTCATCACTCTGAAACGGCAGCCAAAATCTATTTCACTGCTGAAAATATTGAATTCAGGTTTAGTGGCAGTACCAAAGGGATTAAAAAATTCAATTTTGCAAAAGAGTCGGGTAACCTGATCGGGATAATGGGAGGAAGCGGAGTAGGGAAATCTACACTTCTGAATATTTTAAGCGGAAAACTAAAACCTCAGAACGGACGAATCCTCATCAATGGTATTGATATCCATAAAAATAAAGAAAAACTCGAAGGAATGATCGGTTTTGTTCCGCAGGATGATCTGTTGATTGAAGACCTTACGGTTTTTCAGAACCTGTATTTCAATGCCAGGCTTTGTTTCAACAACTTTTCAGAGAAAGTTATTATAAAAAGGGTAAACAAGGTACTGATCGATCTCGAACTTGATGATATCAAACATTTAAAAGTAGGTAATCCGCTAAAAAAAATCATTAGCGGAGGTCAGCGAAAACGCCTGAATATCGCATTAGAACTGATCCGTGAACCATTAATTCTTTTTGCCGATGAACCCACTTCCGGACTTTCATCCATGGATTCGGAAAAGGTGATGTTTCTCCTTAAAGAACAGACAATAAAGGGAAAGCTTGTAATTGTAAATATCCACCAACCTTTTTCGGATATCTTTAAGCTGTTTGACAGGATCGTGATCCTCGACAAGGGAGGTTATACCATTTTTAAAGGGAACCCTATTGATGCGCTGATTTATTTCAAATCACTAAGCGATTACGTAAATGCAGAGGAAGGTCAGTGTCTGTATTGCGGAAATGTAACATCCGAGGAAATACTCCAGATTGTGGAAGCAAGGGAGGTGGATGAATATGGAAAATTGACCAAGGAAAGGAAGGTGTTGCCGGAAGAATGGTATAAAAATTACCTTGAAAAAATTGAATCAAAAACACCTGTAAAACCCAAAAAGGAAAAACTACCTGAAATTTTCTTTAAGATACCCAATCCCCTCGTTCAGTTTAAGATTTTCAGTATCCGGAACATTCTGTCCAAATTGGCTAATCGCCAGTATATGCTGGTTAATTTCCTCGAAGTTCCCTTGCTGGCTGCTATTATCGGCTTTTTTACCAAATACATCAGCGATCTTTCTTCAACCGGATCCTATATCTTCCGGGAAAATGAAAATTTATCCGCCTATTTGTTCATGGCAGTTATCGTAGCCCTGTTTATGGGCTTAATGGTAAGTGCCGAAGAGATCATCCGCGACCGGAAAATCCTTGAAAGGGAATCCTTTCTTAATCTGAGCCGATCGAGTTATCTGTACTCAAAAATTATGGTCCTTTTCGCTATATCGGCAATACAAACCTTTACTTTTGTGATCATTGGAAATACTATACTGGAAATAAAAGGAATGACCTTTTCTTATTGGTTTATCCTATTCACCACCTCATGCATGGCAAATATGACCGGACTAAATATTTCCTCCGGTCTGAATTCGGTGGTTACCGTTTATATCATCATCCCTTTTATTGTCGTGCCTCAATTGTTACTTAGCGGGGTGATTGTAAATTTCGACCGTTTACACAAATTTTTCCGCCATCCGGTTTACGTTCCCGTCATTGGCGATCTGATGACCTCCAGATGGGCTTATGAAGCACTGGCAGTACACCAGTATAAAAACAACAAGTACCAGAAGACCTTCTTCGCTTTTGAAAAAGAAAAAAGCAATGCTTCTTATCAGACAGCATATTTAATCCCCAAGCTTCAAACCAGGGTTGAAGAGTCGGTACGGAATATTAAATTGAATCAAAACCAAAAACGAACTGAACAAAACCTTGAACTATTGGCCAATGAAATAAGATTTTCGCAAATTAATTATGACTGGCCACTTTATAGCCAAATTGACAAATTAACCATCAATTCATTTGACACAACTATTGCCCGTAACACTTTAAGTTATCTGGCAGGCTTGAAGGCTTATACCCTTAATAAACAGAAGGAGGCAAGCAGACAAATAGACAACATATTTGAAGATCTTTTAATCCGGCCTGGAGGAAAAGAAACAATTATAAAATTACAAACGGATTATTTCAATGACAAGCTGGCCGAACAGGTTACCAACAGAAATATTCTTGAAAAAATAATCGAGTTGGATAACCATTTTATCAGGAAGAAAGATCCAATTTATATGGAGCCCTCTTCAAACTATGGAAGGGCACATTTTTATGCTCCTTTTAAAAAACTTGGGAACTTATCAATTGATACATTCTGGTTTAATACGCTGGTAATCTGGCTAACCTCCTTCATTTTATACATAGCTCTGGTATTCGATGTTTTACGAAAGATCATTGTTTGGTTTGAAAATGTGAAATTGAGGAGGTGAGTGGTTGAATATGGTAAAATTGTACAAACCGAATGGTTAAAATCATCAGAAATACGCAATGAAATTAAATTGGATGTCTATCAGATTATGCCAAATCATTTTCATGACATTGTTATTATCCAAAATGGTGCAATGGGCTGCAGGGGCAATCGGCCGATTGCCCCTACAGCATTTT
>DAOVQI010000038.1 GCA_030628785.1 Bacteroidota bacterium | reverse complement strand
GGTTGAATTGGTAATGAATAGGGGAGGCAGGGCAGGCAAGGTTGTAAATCTCATCCACCTCAGCATAAAATGGCATGGTTATATCATGCCGAATAACTTCAAAAAAGGGATGATCCAATAGATGGATTATGTTGGATTTTGACCCTGTAAAATAATTATCAAGAGAAATCACTTCGTTTCCTTCGTTAAGTAACCGTTCACATAAATGCGAACCAATAAAGCCGGCACCACCGGTAACTAAAATTCTTTTCATCTGAAAAAAATATTTTATTATCAAGGTTTCATTTTCTTCCTATTCCATAATAAGTAAAACCCAGTTCTTTCATTTCTGCCGGATCATAAATATTCCGGCCGTCGAAGATAATTCTTTCCTTCAGCAATTTGACAAGTACTTTAAAATTAGGTAATCTGAATTCCGGCCATTCAGTAACCAAAACCAATGCAGATGCATCAATCAAAGTCTCATACTGATCGTTAACCAGTTCAATTCTATCTCCGAACCTTCTTTTTGCTTCATTCATAGCAACAGGATCGTAGGCTTTGATTTTTGAACCCTGGTCCAAAAGTTTTTCTATTATTACCAATGATGGCGCTTCCCTCATATCATCGGTTTGTGGTTTAAATGATAACCCCCAAATACCAAAAGTCCTGTTTCTCAAATTTCCGTGAAAATGATTATGTATTTTGTCATACAGAACCGATTTCTGGTTATGATTAACATTTTCAACCGCTTTAAGGATTTCAAGTGGATAATCATTTTCTTCACCGGTATTGATAAGTGCTTTGACATCTTTTGGGAAACAAGAACCTCCGTATCCAATACCTGGGTAAATGAACTTATTTCCGATCCGACTATCGGTACCAATCCCTTTCCTGACCAGGTTTATATCAGCGCCAATGATTTCACACAGGTTGGCTAATTCATTCATAAAGCTGATCCTGGTGGCTAACATAGCATTAGCAGCATATTTGGTCAATTCGGCAGACGGAATATCCATAAACAAGATGGGGTGATTATTTAACAGAAAAGGTTTATATAATTTACGCATCAGGTTTTCGGCTTTTTCTGAGTTAATACCAATAACTATACGGTCGGGTTTCAGAAAATCATCAATTGCAGCTCCTTCTTTCAGAAATTCCGGATTTGATACAACATCAAATTGAATATCAACATTTCTTTTTTGGAGCTCATTTCTGATGGTTTCCATAACTTTCTTCGCAGTGCCAACTGGTACTGTACTTTTAGTAACGATAACCATATAATGATCGAGGTAGTTGCCAATTTCCTTTGCAACCGATAAAACATGTTTTAAATCGGCGCTGCCATTTTCATCAGGAGGTGTCCCAACTGCAATAAACAGTATTTCAGAGTCGATTAAACTGTCTTTTAAGCTTGTTGTGAAAGACAATCTTCCCTTCTCAGTATTACGTTTTATCATATTCTCGAGACCAGGCTCATAAATCGGAGTTATGCCTTTATTTAATTTATCAATTTTAGTCTTTTCAATATCAACACATGTAACAGTAATTCCTGTTTCTGCAAAACAAGTACCGGTAACCAGACCTACGTATCCGGTTCCGATAACGGAAATTCTCATTGTGGTTTTATTTTACTGAGTTATAAATGGTTAAAAACTCCGATTGAGCTTTTCTTGCTCACAAAGATAAATGATTTAGTAAATTTCACCTTGTAGTTTGATTTTTTTATTAAACATTAGTAATTTATTTATAAATTCCATTTACAATACCGGATATTTTAGAAAACTTGCTGAGAAAGAAAAATTTAACTTTTTTTTTCAGATTGGTTTATTGTAAAGAATAAAATCTTAATTTTGCAGCTCAATAGAATCTCTATATAATGTCTAACATATTAATTAGCAGTTACTTATTTGCAAAATGACAGAAAAAGAAAACAAGGATTTAAAGGAAGAAGTTACCAGGGAAACAAAAATTGCGAAAAAACAAGTATCCGGTCAGGTTGATACCACGAAAGCCCAGACAGAAGAACAATTAAACGAGGAGGAAAAGACAATAAAGGATTTGGAACAAGAGGATAAAAAAGTAAAGCCTTCTGCTAAAAAAAGTAAGGAGAAGGATAAGACCGATTCTACAGAATCAACCGCGAAAAAAGAAGAAAAACCCACACCGGCTAAGACAAAGAAAGTGAAAACAGAGGAGGTTGAAGAAGTAAAGTCTAAAACGGAAAGTAAAAAGGCCAGGAAAGTCCCGGAAAAGCCTAAGAAAGAGCCCGAAACTGCAAAGAAAGAGGCCGTAAAAGATCAAAAGGCAACTGACGTTGAGAAACTTAGCGATTTCGACTGGGAAGGTATAGTAAAACAGGAGGACTATTCTCCTGAACAAAGAGCCGAGTATGAGTCAATGTATGATAAAACCCTTTCTACCATTGCTGAAAATGAAGTAGTAGATGGTACGGTAATTTCTATGACTAAACGTGAAGTGGTTATTAACATTGGATATAAATCTGAAGGTGTAGTTAGCTTAAATGAATTTCGTTATAACCCCGAATTGATACCGGGAGATAAAGTTGAGGTTTATGTAGAAAGTAAGGAAGATAAAAAGGGGCAGTTGGTGCTTTCGCACAAAAAAGCAAGGGCTTTACGATCATGGGATCGGGTGAATGAGGCTTTGGGAAGTGATGAGATCATTAAAGGTTATATTAAATGCCGTACAAAGGGTGGTATGATTGTCGATGTTTTTGGCATTGAAGCTTTTCTTCCCGGTTCTCAAATTGATGTAAAACCCATACGCGATTATGACGTATATGTAGGTAAGACAATGGAATTCAAGGTTGTGAAAATTAACCGTGAATTCAAGAATGTGGTTGTTTCGCATAAGGCACTCATTGAAGCTGAACTTGAACAACAGAAAAAAGAAATCATTGCTAAACTTGAAAAAGGACAGGTACTTGAAGGAACTGTTAAAAACATCACATCATATGGTGTATTTATTGATCTGGGTGGAGTTGATGGGTTAATTCACATTACTGACCTGTCGTGGGGCAGGGTTAGTCATCCTGAAGAAATTGTCCAGCTCGATCAAAAGCTAAACATAGTCATCCTTGATTTTGATGACGATAAAAAGCGTATAGCTCTTGGAATGAAACAATTAACCCCACATCCATGGGATTCACTGGATCCTAAACTTAAGATTGGTGATCAGGTTATAGGTAAAGTAGTTGTTATAGCGGATTATGGAGCATTTGTTGAAATTGCTTCGGGTGTGGAAGGTTTAATTCATGTATCAGAAATGTCCTGGTCACAACATCTCAGGAGCGCACAGGAATTTCTTAAAGTGGGAGATAAAGTAGATGCACAGATACTGACCCTTGACCGGGAAGAAAGAAAAATGTCATTAGGCATTAAACAGTTGAAACCAGACCCATGGGATAAAATCGATGAGAAATATGTAATAGACTCGAAACATCCTGCCAAGGTAAGAAACTTTACTAATTTTGGTGTTTTTGTTGAGATTGAGGAGGGTATAGACGGGTTAATACATATTTCAGATCTTTCATGGACAAAGAAAATCAAGCATCCGGCTGAGTTTACTTCCATCGGTGCAGAGATAGAAGTAGTTGTTTTAGAGATGGATAAAGAAAACAGAAGACTTAGTCTTGGACATAAACAACTTGAAGAGAATCCATGGGAAGTATTTGAAACCATATTCACTATTGATTCTATCCATGAGGGAACAATTATCGAAGTTTTTGATAAAGGTGCTTTGGTTGCATTACCATATGGAGTTGAAGGATTTATTACGCCGAAACACTTAATAAAAAAAGATGGTACTTCAGCCAAGATTGATGAGAAGCTTGAATTTATGATAATCGAATTTTCAAAATCGGCAAAACGAATTGTTCTTTCCCATGCACGGGTATGGGAAGAACCGAAGAAATATAGGGATAAAACCACCAAAAAGGCAGGTGCCCAACCAACAAAAAAAGCCCCTAGAAAAATCAAGAGTAGTATGGAGAAAACTACACTGGGAGATATCACCGAATTAGCTGCCTTGAAATCTGAAATGGAAGAAAAAGAAAATAAATCAACCAAAAGAAAGAAAAAATAATTATATTTATATTTTAAATTTCTTTCATTATGGAATTCAATATCGAAAAAAAGGAAAATTATACATTAATTCAAGTTTTGGAAGAAAAATTAGATACACATATCGCACCAAACCTTAAATCTGAGTTGGTTTTGATTTCTGGAAACGGTGAGAAAAACATCCTGCTTGATTTAGCTAAATGTCACTATTGTGATTCGTCCGGTTTAAGTGCTATCTTGGTTGCCAATCGGCTTTGTAAAAACGCGAATGGAACATTTGTTCTTGTAGGTTTGAATGAGGCGGTAGAACGGTTGATTACTATATCACAATTAGATACCGTTCTTAATATTACTGAAACTGTTGATGAAGCCGTTGGGTTAATTTCTGAAGAAACAGATTAGTTAAGGTGACATTTTCTTTAACTATACTGGGTAATAGTTCCGCTATACCTACTTCAACAAGATATACCTCAGCTCATGTACTGAATGTGCATGAGCGTTTTTTTTTGATCGATTGCGGGGAAGGTACCCAAATGCAACTCAGGAGGCACAAAATAAGACTCGGGAAAATAAATCATATCTTTATTAGTCACCTCCATGGTGACCACACTTTCGGATTATTTGGATTGTTATCGTCCTACGGGATCCTGAACAGAAAAGCCGATCTGCATATCTATGCATCTCCTGATTTAGAGAAAATTATTAACGACAACTTATTAGCTTTTAACATTTTTTTACCTTATAAATTGGCATTTCATGCTTTGGATTGTTCCATATCCGAGAGAATTTATGAAGATGAGAATATGTGGGTGGAAACCATACCTCTAAAGCATAGAATTGCCACATGCGGATTTCTTTTTAGGGAAAAACCGAAATTGAAAAATATCAGGAAAGAAGCAATTGAAAAATACAGGATTCCGGTAAAGGAAATTATCAGGATAAAAGAAGGAGCTGATTTTAAAACTTCTGCAGGTCAGATTATTTCCAATATGGAATTAACTTTAGATCCGCCAAAACCCAGGTCCTTTGCGTATTGTACCGATACAAGTTACCATAAAGGGATCATTACCAAGATAAATAATGTCGATCTGTTATACCATGAAGCCACATATACCCACGATTTAGCTGACCGGGCAAAAGAAACTTATCATTCCACAAGTTATGAAGCCGCATTGTTAGCGAGTGAAGCTAAAGTCGGGAAACTTATTTTGGGACATTTTTCTCCGAGATATAAAAACCTTGATATACTTCTTAATGAAGCAAGAAAGGTTTTTAAAAATACATTTATTGCTGAGGAAGGATTAACTTTTTCAATAGAATGATGGACTCAATACGCAATGCCCGGTAATCGGGAAGAATGTTTTATCTTTGGGCACAATTAATTAGTGTCTGTCCATAAAGTCAAACAATTTTTGAATTAATCCCGATAGCTATCGGGACCAAATAACAAATAACAAATAACAACCGAACGAAGTGAGTTCATGAACACCTTTGAAAATTAATTATTTTGTGAATAAATAAATTCGAAATATCAATAATCAATTGTTCAAAACAGCTTTGAATATTGGGATTTCGATCATTGAGATTTACCTGCCCCGTGAAATAAATCGGAGATTTAATGCGGAGCATTATTTCACGGGGTAAATATTTTGTAATTTGAGATTTGGAATTTTATTATGCAATATGGTAGTGGTTTATAGACAAACTCTAATTATTCTCATAGTATATTATCAATATAAAAACTTCTAATGCTTTGGATAAGATCTTCATTTTAGATTTTGGTTCACAATATACACAATTGATTGCCCGGCGAATAAGGGAGTTGAAAGTATATTGTGAAATTCATCCTTTTAATCACTTTCCGAAATTAAGTAATCAGGTTAAAGGCATAATCCTTTCGGGGAGTCCTTATTCTGTAAGGGATAAAAATACTCCAATTCCCGATTTAACAAATATTAAGGGTCAATATCCGTTATTAGGTGTCTGTTATGGGGCACAGTACCTTGCTCATTATTCTGGAGGCGAGGTATTGCCTTCCAACAAAAGAGAATACGGAAGGGCTAATCTGAAATATGTTGATAAAAACAGTGAATTGTTCAGGAATATCAGCCCGGACACCCAGGTGTGGATGTCACACGGAGATACCATTACAAGGATACCTGATAATATAAATATTATTGGAAGTACTGCTGATGTTGAAATCGGGGCATTTAAAATAAAAGATGAAATAACTTACGGCATACAGTTTCATCCCGAGGTTTACCATACCACTGAAGGAAAAGAAATCCTGAAGAATTTTGTGGTTGGCATATGTGGTTGTAAACAGAATTGGACACCTTCATCGTTTGTAACAACAACTATAGCAGAGCTAAGAAAAAAGATTGGTAAAGAAAGGGTTGTACTTGGTTTGTCGGGAGGAGTTGATTCGTCTGTAGCTGCAATATTGTTGCATAGGGCTATTGGGAAAAATCTCACTTGTATTTTTGTTGATAATGGATTATTACGAAAAGATGAATCCAGAAAAGTGCTGGATTCATATGAACTTATGGGTTTGAATGTTATAGGAGTTGAGGCTAAAGAAAAATTTTTTGCTGAATTGAAGGGTATATCAGACCCTGAAGGAAAAAGAAAGGTTATAGGGAGAGTATTTATTGAAGTTTTTGATGAAGAGGCAAATAAATTAAAAAATGTAAAATGGCTGGCTCAGGGGACAATCTATCCGGATGTAATCGAGTCAGTATCGGTTAAAGGACCCTCAGCAACAATAAAATCTCATCATAATGTTGGAGGATTGCCTGATAAAATGCATCTGAATATTGTAGAACCTTTAAAATTGTTGTTTAAGGATGAAGTGAGAAAAGTAGGCAAGGCGATGAATATGAGCAACGATATATTAAAAAGGCATCCATTTCCAGGACCCGGTTTGGGAATCAGGATTTTGGGTGAAGTTACAAGGGAAAAGATACGGATGTTGCAGGATGCCGACTATATTTTTATTGAAGAGTTGAAAAAACATGGTTTGTATGATGAGGTTTGGCAGGCTGCAGTAATTCTTCTGCCGGTTCAATCAGTCGGTGTTATGGGGGATGAAAGAACATATGAATATGTTGTGGTACTGAGGGCTGTCTCTTCAAAAGATGGAATGACAGCCGATTGGTACCCTCTTCCATATGAATTTTTAAGCCGGGTGTCAGGTGAAATCACTAATAAAGTTAAAGGGATTAACAGGGTCGTTTATGATATTAGTTCTAAACCACCAGCTACAATAGAGTGGGAGTAGTAAAAAAAGTATATTTATAAATAAGGTTATAAAATTATTTTAGTCATTCAGTTTTTAATTGTTTTTTTCAGGTTAACTGTTATTTGTTATAGGTTAAAAGTTATAAGTTGTATGCAATAGCCCGAAAGAAAATAAAAACTTAAGGACATAGCTAGGCAATTTAATTGTTTGTAAACCTCAAAACATTGAACTTAGTCCGCCAGCTGGCCCTGTGAAATAAAGGCAAAGCCTTTACTGCGAAGCAGTATTTCTCAGGGCTGGCGGAGAGTAAATTCCTATACAATAAATTACAGGTTACTACTCACAAAAGGTAATTACTTATATTGTCAACCAGCACCTAGTACCCAGTACCTAGCACCCAGTATCCAGCACTTATAACAATTAACCTATAACGTATAACGTATAACATATAACGTATAACAAATAACATTTCACAGGGTAAATCTTACCAAGCTATATTCTTCTATTTAGCTTATCTTTCCTATCTTTGATGACCAATTATTTGAGTCTGTCACGTTGCTTAAAACAATTACTTTATGGACAGACACTAACTAAAAGCAATATTATGAAGAAAAATTTTATACCGGGTATACTAGGTATCATGATTATTTCCCTTTCAATGCTTCCATTGAATGCCCAGTTCTTTACGGAAGAATCGTTGAAGTTTGGGAAAGTATTAGACCTGGTTAACGCTTATTATGTCGACACTGTTGATGATAAACAATTGGTGGAAGATGTTATTGTTCAAATGCTTAAAAACCTTGATCCGCATTCTGTTTATGTTTCCAAGAAGGATGTTAAAGAGTTGAATGAACCGCTTCAGGGAAATTTTGAGGGAATTGGCATCCAATTTAATATTTTATTTGATACCATTATTGTCATTTCTCCCATGCCTGGAGGACCATCAGAAAAGGTCGGCCTTTTACCCGGAGACCGGATAGTTAGGATTGAAGGTGAGAATGTAGCAGGGATCGGTATGACCACGACTAAAGTAAGGCAGCGATTACTTGGAAAAAAAGGCACAAAGGTAAAGGTTAGTATAAAAAGAAGGGGGGTAAAAGATTTATTGGAATTCACCATAACCAGGGACAAAATACCTATGCACAGTCTTGATGCAGCCTATATGGTTAAAGATAAAATCGGGTACATAAAACTTAATCGGTTTTCATTAAAAACAATGAGTGAGTTTAATCAAGCGATTAAACGTCTGAAAAATCAAAAAATGAAAGATTTGATCCTTGACTTACGTGGTAATGGAGGAGGTTATCTTGAGGTCGCAACCCGGTTAGTGGACCATTTTTTACCTGAAAACAAACTGATTGTATACATGGAAGGTATACATACACCCAAAAGGAAATATTTTACAAAATCAGGAGATGAGCTAAGGGATGGTAAAATTGTTGTTTTAATTGATGAAGGCTCCGCATCAGCAAGCGAAATTGTTGCCGGAGCTATACAGGATTGGGACAGGGGAGTTATTATCGGGCGAAGATCTTTTGGAAAAGGTTTGGTTCAGCGTCCTTTTTATCTTATTGACAGTTCAATGATCAGGCTTACTATTGCCCGGTATTATACTCCAACCGGCCGGTTGATCCAAAAGCCATATAATGATGGTTATGAATCGTACTCAAAAGATCTTACAAAAAGATATTACACGGGTGAATTTTTTACTACCGATAGCATTAAATTCCCGGACTCACTTAAATACCAAACTTTAGTGAATAACCGGATAGTATTTGGCGGAGGTGGAATTATGCCAGACCTTTTTGTCCCTCTCGATACAACTTCATATTCTGATTATTACCGAAACCTTGTAAGCAAAGGGATTATGAGGAGTTTTGTACTTGATTATGTTGACCGGAACAGGTCAGAAATAAAAATCAGGTTCCAAACATTTGATAAGTTCAAAAAGTTATTTTCAGTGAATGATAATATGCTTGAAGATCTTATAGTTAATGCACAGAATGAAGGTTTGGAAAAAAATGAAAAAGAATTCGCAAAATCTGTTAATGAAATCAAACTTGTTATTAAAGCCCTGATAGCACGAGATATTTGGGATATGAGCGAATATTATGAAATCAGAAATACGAATGATATAGGTTTTCATAAAGCCGTAAACATTTTGCAAAATAATAATTTATTTCATAAACTATTGACTGAACGGTAGAGAATATAGCTTTGCAGGGTGAATTAAAAAGAAAATTAAAATTTAGAGGGAACTACTAAATTTAAGTGTTTGTGATACGATACTAAGGCTGGTAAATTTTTAGGCTCTGTTTTAAGATGCTGTTGTTATTAGTGGGATTTAACTTTGATACTCGTCAGACCACTGCTGCTGCTAAGAGATCAGACTGGGATGGAAACATTGGCTTGAATTTTAGTTTGAATTGGAAGCCATAATATTTACTGTATTACTCGTCAGACCACTACTGCTGCCGGGCGGTTAGTTTAGATTTGAAACATTGCAATTATGTTATGGTTTATGTAAAAAGTTAATGCATTTTAGTGGTCAGACGAGTAGGTTGCAAAATTTAAAAACCAACAAGATTATGGAACATAGCCATTTTTTATTCGTCCCATTTGTTTTTGTTTTGAATTTCGAATATCTTCCAAAGGAATGCCTGCCCTGTGGAATGTTCCTTCAGAATTCCACAGGGCCTGCCCCTGTGAAATAATTTTGCTTGCCCAGTGGAATGTTCTTTCAGAATTCCATAGGGCAAACATTTCACGGGGCCTGTGGCAGAACAGGGAACTTAACAAAGTGATCTCTTTAGGAAAATTCCGATACATAAGTCTCTCTTAACATGTCACATGTAATCTTTCAATGGCTTTTCGAGCATTATATTGAAATTTTTGCAGCTATTGCAGGATTATTGTATTTGTTTTTTTCAATCAGGCAGAATATATGGCTGTGGCCGCTGGGTTTAGTAACATCAGCGTTATTTGTTTATGTTTTTTTCACTGATAGCCTTTACGCTGATATGGGACTTAATGTTTATTACGTTGTAATAAGTATTTATGGCTGGTACCATTGGCTGTATAGCGGAGAAACAGGGAAAAAGGATTCACTAAAAGTATCAAGGCTATCGAAATGGCTGACATTTAAATTGATCCTGTTAACTTTTATTATTTATTGGGTTCTTGTTTTTGCACTCCATAAACTCCCGGAGTGGTTTGACATAGCTCCTGCAGAACTATTATATTTGGATGCCTTTACTACGGCTGCCAGTGTTGTGGCCACATGGATGCTGGCAAGAAAGATCATTGAACATTGGATTGTTTGGATTGTGATTGACAGCTTATCCATGGGAATGTATTTTTATAAGGGGTTATATCCGACAATGATCTTATTTTTCGTTTATACAATGATGGCAATCAAAGGTTATTTCGAATGGAAAAAAGACTTGCAAATTCCGGAAAAGTAGGTATTAGGAAGGTTGTTATTACAGGTCCTGAATCAACAGGGAAAACAACACTTGCCCAACAACTTGCCCATCATTTCAATACGATTTGGATACCTGAATATGCAAGAGAGTATGTTAAAAATCTTGGAAATCCATATGTCTATGAGGATCTCATAAAAATAACCAATATACAGATTAATAAACTTCGGGAAGTCACAGAAAAACCAAATCAATTTATTTTCTTAGATACCGATCTGATTATAATGAAAGTATGGTTTCAGGAGGCGTTTCAGAATTATCCTGAGTGGCTGCATAACTCCATAAAGCAAAGAAATATTGATTTATATCTGCTTTGTGCAACGGATATTTCATGGATGTATGATCCTGTAAGAGAAAATAAAGGTGATAACAGAGAAAGATTGTTTAAAATCTATAAACAAGAACTGGAAGCTTATGGTTTTTCGTACAGGATAATCACCGGAAAAAATACAAACAGGTTGCAGAACGCTATAAAAATTATGGATGTCTTTTTTTCCTGATAGTGTTAGTATACCTGTTATTCTGGTTAAAAAAGCTTCAACTACAAAAGTATTTCTGATGGTTTAACGATCATTTTTTGTTTTATAAATGTTTTTTTGTTTTTTTTGTAATTGAAAAAATCATTCAAGTAGGTTTCAATAGATATTTTTTTATATATTTGTTTGTGATAAACCCTTAATTAGTCGGTCATTTCAACGACTAAGGAAAAAATAGAAGCTTCAGATGGGCTTTAACATAGATGATTATTATACTGCATTAACTGGCGATAATGTACTTCTTGCCTATAAAGGGAGTATTACAACTGATTTTATTAATAATGTATTGGATACGGTTGAGGCAAAATTACAGGATTTTGATGAAGAATCTAAAATACGAAAGAAAGTTTATAATGTTTTGGTAGAAAGTCTTCAGAATTTATATCATCATATTGATGAATTACCCGATAAATTTAAGGATGAGTATGATATAAAATTTGGTATTTTGGTTATTTCAAAAGAGAATTCAGCATACAAAATTTCAACCGGAAATTTTATCAGATCTGAAAAAATTAAATATTTGAAAGATAAAATTGATAAGATAAATTCTTTATCAAAGGAAGAGCTGAAAGATATGTACAAGTTTATTCTTAATCATCAAAAGTTATCTGCTAAAGGTGGTGGGGGATTAGGATTGGTTGATATTGCCAGAAAAACAGGAAATAAACTAAATTATATGTTTCAGAGTTTTAATAACGAGTTTTATTTTTATACTTTAGAGATTTTTATATCGGAATCAAAATAATAGTTTATAAAACATTTAAATAATTAAATATGGAACCTATTTCAATTGAAGGAAGTCCGAAAACTCCAACCGTAAAATTCGATGCTGGCGAAGGTATCATTGAAATTAAGGGTAGATCCATCCCTGAAAACTCAATCGAATTTTACAAACCCTTAGTGGATTGGCTTGAAGAGTATAAAAAGGATCCTTTAGCATTGACAAAAGTCAATATCCAACTTGAATATTTTAATACAAGTTCATCCAAGTGTATTCTTGATGTTTTCAAGAAGCTTGAAGCTATCCATAAAGCCAAGCATGATGTTGAAGTTAACTGGTATTATGAAGAGGATGATGAAGATATGCTTGAAGCAGGAGAAGACTATGAATCCATAATCCGGATTCCATTTAAAATGATTGAAATTGCCGAATGAGCTTTTTATAAAATGTTATTTAGAAAGAAGCTGCAATCCGGCAGCTTTTTTTTATTCTTCCGATTTAGCAAACATACTGCCAATTTGTTCGAATGAATCCAGAAATTTCTTTAATAGCCTGTAATTTAAAGCACCATACAAAAGAATTGTCATCAACCATATAGCCAAAATATTTACCCAAAGCGTATCATAATATTTTCCAAAAAGTTGTTTTCGAGGTGCATAAAAGTGTGCTTTAATAAACTTATTCTTGGGATCCAGATAAATCGGATCGACTTTTTGGACTAATTCGCCCTTGTATTCCAGAATTTTCTGACTTTCATTTGAGTTTGTTACAAAATCTTTGAGGTTCTTGTTTGAATAATCCCTCTTTATTTTCCGATGTTTTTCTCTATCAATATTTTCGAGGGCCCTTTCTATGGAGTCTCTTTTATTATCTGCGACGTTTCTGAATTTGATATAATATTTTTTTAATCTCTCAATATAACTGTCTGTCTGATTGATCAATTCTGGGGTAAGTTTTTCATAGTAAAGATTATCTGCTAAATCAAATCTCCTCAAATTTGTATTCACTTCTGATTCTTTTCTTATTTCGTTCCTGAGTACAGTCAAATCGTTATTAGTTTTTTCTTTATTATCCGGATCTTCATAATTCCTTTTAACTGCTTCTATTTTATTTTTTAGCTCCTTATACAAATAAAATTTTTTAAAATCTGCAGTACTGATAGCCTTATTGAGAGAATAAAATTGCTTTTCGTATTTATTATTCATAAAATGGTATACTGCAAGAGCTTCGTAGCCCCACCTTGCAGAAAAAATTTCTCCATACCATGGTATTTTGTTGGGTGATGAAAGCGAGGGATTCAGTTTCTCAAATTTTACCATAACCCCGCTCAATATCAATTGAGGAATTACCAAAAAGGGAATAAGTATATAGATAGTTACAACCGTTTTGAAACTATCCGAGATCAACAGTCCCATCATGTTTGAAATAGCCCAACAACTAAACATAACCAGCCAGTATTG
>DAOVQI010000270.1 GCA_030628785.1 Bacteroidota bacterium | reverse complement strand
TGCCCCTCCTTCGCATACTACGGCGTGCAGGCAGGTTCTCCTGCCACAGGCATCCCTTCAGGAAAACCCTGGCAGGTCTCTCCCACCCCAGTCTCTCAGTCTCCCTGTCACTCTGTCTTGTCCTAATATATGTCTACAGGTTAAACTCACCAACTCACTAACTTACTAACTTACTAACTTACTAACCCACTAACCCACTAACCTACTAACTTCTATGTCAGTGTCACCTTACTACCTACTAAATCCTGCCTACTACGTACTGAATACTGCCCGCCCGAACGTACCGTTCGGTACGGGCGGGCCTACTTATTCCTGCTGCTGCTGCTACTGCTACTGCTACTGCCACTTCTCAATTTTCACTCTTCTTCTTTTCAGGGGTTACAAAAATATAAAATTTTCAGGAATCAATGGCTTCATACAGTAAAAGATTGTTTCGGGTTTCCATTATTCCCCTGTAGAAATAGCTCCTGCGTCGCATTTCACAGGGCAGGCATTCTTCCACTCTTCGACCTTTAGACCTTTCGACTCTTCGACTTCTTCACTCTTCCATCATTCCATTCTTCCACCTTGTATAGTAACTTTTTTTGTATACTTTTACAGGCTGAAAATAAAATCTGAAAAACTATGGCACTAACCCTCTCATATATGCAGAAAAGGGTTAAACATTTTAAACATTTTGTTTGCCCGATATATCTAAGGTAGAAATTTGCACTATATTCATCAAAAACATTAATAAGGCCTGCAATTTTCTGCAGGCTTTTTTTTAAGACAAAAATCAACGCAATCATGAAAGTTTTAAAATTCGGAGGGACATCAGTCGGGACATCCGATAGACTGAAAGCTCTAATTGACCTGGTAGTGAACGAGGAACCAAAGCTGGTCGTATTATCGGCTATGGCCGGAACGACCGACTCCATGGTTGATATAACTGAATCTCTTTACCAAAATAAAAAGAAGGATGCAACAAATATCATTGATAAGCTTCAAAAGAAATATAATAAAACAATTGATGAACTTTATGCTTCCGAAGAATGGAAAAAAAAGGCAATTAAAATGATTGACTCTCATTTTGCCTATATAAGGAGTTTTACTATCAAGGTATTTACCAAACTTCAGGAAAAAGCTATTCTTGCGCAAGGTGAACTTATTTCCACTGCTTTATTCCACTATTTACTAAACGAACAAAATATTGATTCGGCTCTGATCCCAGCCCTGAATTTTATGCGAATTGACAAAGACGGGGAACCCGATTATTTCTATATCACCGAAAACCTCAATAGGGAACTTGAAAAAGTAAAGGGAACAGAGTTAATTATTACCCAGGGATATATCTGCCGGAACGCTTATGGAGAAATTGATAATTTAAAACGGGGCGGTAGTGATTATACAGCCTCAATTATTGGTTCAATTATTCAATCAGAGGAGGTGCAAATCTGGACAGATATCAACGGATTTCGAAATAATGATCCAAGGTATATTGACAATACCGTTGTAATCCGTGAATTATCCTTCGATGAGGCAGCAGAACTGGCTTATTTCGGTGCAAAAATCCTTCACCCGACAAGCATTTTACCCTGCAAGGAAAAAAATATACCTGTACGACTAAAAAATACTCTTGAGCCGGATGATCCGGGAACTTTAATTACGGGTAAATATTTTGAACAAGGCATTAAAGCCATTGCGGTTAAGGACGGGATAACCGCCATTAAAATAAAATCCACACGGATGTTACTGGCATATGGGTTTTTGCGAAGGGTATTTGAAATATTTGAAATTTACAAGACCTCAATCGATATGATCACTACTTCTGAAATAGCCGTATCCATAACGATCGATGATCCAACGTATTTGAATAATGTTGAGAAAGAACTCGGAAAATTCGGGATTGTGGAAATAGAAAAAGGACAATCCATCATTTGTATAGTGGGTGATTTTCTGGCTGAAAGGAAGGGCTATGCCATGAAAATTTTAGAAGCTTTGAAAGAAATCCCCATCCGGATGATCTCTTATGGAGGGAGCTGGTATAATATTTCAGTACTTATCGGAACCCAACATAAAAAACAAGCCCTGCAGGCTTTACATGATAGTTTGTTCAATCAAAAACAAATCAACTGAATTCCTTTGAAATAAATTTATTAAGCTCAGGATAATGTTTACAAAATCAACTATACAAAAATTCAGGGAACTTCCCACTCCATTTTATTATTATGATATTCCATTGTTGAAGAAAACCCTTCAGCGGGTTTCTGAAGAAGCAGGAAAATATGATTACCATGTTCATTATGCTGTGAAAGCCAATGCTAATGATAAAATCCTTGCGATCATCAAGGATTTTGGTTTCGGAGCGGATTGTGTCAGCGGGAACGAGATTGCCAAGGTTATGGATATCGGTTTTGATCCGGATAAGACTGTTTTTGCAGGAGTGGGAAAATCGGATTGGGAAATCAATCTGGCTCTGGACCATAATATTTTTTGTTTTAACTGTGAATCGATTCAGGAGATAAAGGTCATTGATGAGCTTGCCGGGGAAAAAGGGAAAATAGCGCCCATTGCCTTGCGGATAAACCCCAACATTAATCCAGCCACCCATCATTACATTACAACAGGAATTGAGGAAAATAAATTTGGAATTTACCAGTGGGACCTGGAAGATATTTTGCAACTTCTGGTGATTTTAAAAAATGTCAAACTAATTGGTCTGCATTTTCACATTGGCTCCCAGATTATTGATTTGAATGCCTTCAAAGGTTTATGTATCCGGATCAACCGGATACAGGAATGGTTCATTGATCACCGGATCATTGTTGATCACATCAATGTAGGAGGTGGTTTGGGAATTAGCTATGAGAATCCTGACCGACACACTATTCCTGCTTTTGCTGAATATTTTGGACTTTTTAAAAATCTTCTGGAACTCAGGCCAAAACAAAAAGTTCATTTTGAATTGGGTAGATCTATGGTTGCCCAATGTGGCAGCCTGATCACCCGGGTTTTATATGTTAAGAATGGAGTAAAAATAAAATTTGCCATTGTAGATGCTGGAATGACTGAACTTCTTCGACCGGCATTGTACCAGGCATATCATCGCATTGAAAATTTGACATCGAATGGAAAACCCGATCAATATAATGTTGTGGGGCCCATATGTGAATCATCGGATAGTTTCGGCAAGTACATAAATTTGCCGGAAACAAAACGAAATGACCTATTGGCTATTCGTTCTGTTGGAGCGTATGGTGAAATAATGGCTTTCAGATACAATCTCAGGGATCTGGTTAAATCGTATCTTTCGGATGAATTATAATTAATCCAGTTCTATCCATCCGGATATCATTGCCATAAAATAGCTCCCTGTTTTCTTGCCTAATGTGCTGAGATAAATATGCAAAATCATAAACAGCGATATTAAAAACCCCAGAACCTGATGGAATATCGCCGTTAAAAAAATACCGCTCAACCCGAATAGTTTATCCAGGATGAATTCCGGAAAAAGTAATGCCCACCCGGTAATAAAAAGAAGTGGAAGTCCAACGTACATGATCAGAACATATGAGATTCTCTGCAACGGATTGAATTTATTCTCCTCATTAATTGGAAAAGGTGGTTGCTCTTTTCTAAACATTCCCACTAAATAATATCTGAATTGCTTCGAAATTCTTTTCCCAAGTCCCTTATACTGTAACAGATAATGTTTACCATTTTCTGTACGTAAATTACCAATAAAAAATATTAAATAACTCAATGTTTATGCTATACCACAAAAATTGTGAATTGAAATTGCTTTGTCGAACCGGATAAGCGGTGCTCCCATGCTTGAGTACTGCATACTGATTCCGGTTACAATCAAGAGTAAACATAAGATGGCAGTAATCCAATGCCAGATCCTTATCCATATCGGGTAAAAGTACATTTTGATATAAAATTATTTTTTAAAAATTACAACGCGAAGAATAACATGTATAATTAATATTCCAATAACAAGTCCGAGGAGTGCCTGGCTTATTACATTGAGAAATCTGTTTCTGTTGGCACCAATCACATAGGAATTGTTAAGTATAATACCGTTAACAAATCCCAATTCCTTGCGATTTTCAATGGATTGATATTTATATAATGAACTCAGTAAAAGAGAATTACTTGAATGGCATTCCACACATTTTCTTACTGCATTTTCACCCGGTAAAATATTGTGTGAAATAAGCAGATTTTCTTTTACCGAAGAATGACACTCAATACAACGAACATTTTTAAAATGCAAATACTCATTAGGTAGCCAGTCATGAATCTTTAAAATCTCCTTTTCGGATGATTTTAATTGATCCAATCTCACTTCATCATGGCAGCTTAAACACATGTTGTTGTTGTATTCAACAATTTTAGAGATACTTATACTATACCTTGTAAATGTTTTATACGAGTGAGGATCGTGGCATTTCCAGCAGGTAAATGTACCCTCCGTTGCCTTGAAATGAATACTGTTACGGAATTCTTCTTCAATGTTCATGAATTGAAACGGATCTTCCTTTTCATTCATTCCGTGACAATCAATACAAGATAAATGCAATGTATCCTTCATATCAGGATGCGGAATTTGAGTATGTCCCTGATCATGACAATCGGTACAGCTAAACCAGAGGTGGTTAGATCTGTAAAAGGTATCACGTTTTATAATATTCCCCGGATACATTTCCTTATTTAATTTTCTTTCAGGTTTATCCTTCCTAAAGATAAAATACCCGTGGCATTTAAAACAACCCTCATTCCCCTGATCAACTCTACTTTCAGGAATAGTATCATTATTGGAAGCATTATCCTGAGTCATTCCGGACAGGGGAAAGATTAATAAACACAGAAAAGGAAATATCCTCAGGCACAACTTAATGCTTGTTTTCCTAATCATATTAATAATCGCTTAATTTTAAATAATATCG
>DAOVQI010000163.1 GCA_030628785.1 Bacteroidota bacterium | reverse complement strand
TGCAATTATTTAGAAACATTTTAATGGAAGAAAACATTTTAAAAACCTTTCCTGATCCTGATGAATTAACGGATTGGTACCATAAAACCGGATCTGCCAAAATTCACAAAGTCAATGGTCATTTCCATACCCCATTTTCTTTTAGTGCATTCGAAAACCTCGGGCAAATATTCGAAATGGCGAGGGAAGATAATGTGAAAGTCTTGGGAATCAATGATTTTTATACAACCGACGGTTATGCCGATTTTTACAGGTTATCTCTTGAAAACCATATTTTTCCACTTTTCAACATAGAGTTTGTTGGTTTGTTAAAGGAAGAGCAACAAAACGGCATTCGTGTTAATGATCCAAGAAATCCGGGAAGGACCTACTTCAGTGGAAAAGGATTGATATACCCCTTTAAACTGGAAGAAAAGTATGTAAATAAGCTGGATTCAGTGATCAAAGAAAGCACGTCACAGGTTTCTGCGATAATAGGAAAAACCAATGAATTTCTCGAGTCAATCGGTTCTGTTATCCGATTATCTTTGAGTGAAATTCAGGAAAAATATGCGCAACATCTGGTGCGCGAACGTCATATTGCCAAAGCTCTGAGAATCAATATATATGAGACATACAGGCAAGGAAATCAACGGAAAACATTTCTGAAGAAATTGTATTCAGGTAAAGATTCAATGGTAAATGATACCGATATTGCCGCGTTGGAAAATGAGATACGGTCAAATCTCCTGAAAAAAGGAGGACCCGCGTTTGTTGAAGAAAATGAACAAGCTTTCCTGTCAATAGATCATGTAATTGAAATTATACTGAATGCAGGCGGAATTCCGTGTTATCCTGTGCTTCTGGATAATAAAAACGGAGAGTTTACCGATTTTGAAAAAGATAAAGAAAAGCTTCTGGCTCAGTTGAAATCGAAAAATGTTTATTGCATTGAATTGATCCCGGGAAGAAATGATTTCAAAATTCTAAAGGAATTTGTTTGCTATTTCAGAAAAAATGGTTTCATCATTACTTTTGGTACTGAACATAATACCCCGGACATGATTCCCCTGACTGTTTCATGTCGAAATGGTATTCCATTAGATAGCGAGCTCAACAGAATATCATACGAAGGGGCATGTATTATCGCAGCACACCAATATCTGCACGCAAGGGGAGAAATTGGATATATTGACCGGTCTGGAGAGCCCGGAATTGATAAAGAAGATTATTTTATCAATCTGGGAAAGGCCGTAATTGAAAAGTTTATATCCATAAAATGACCTTATTAAATACAGTTCATTTGGTCAATGCGAAGTTTAACAAAATTGGGTTTACTTATTTCAGTAATTGATTAACACGAAATTGGAATTTTATAGTGAACACCATCGGTGTTCGATTATTTGCCTGCCAAAGGCCTGCCCGAATGACTTCGGTCGGGCGGGCATCCCTTTGGGAGTAGAAGAAAACCAATTATATAGAACACTGATTCCGATAGCTATCGGAACAGATAACACGGATATACACAGGAAAAAACAGAATTCAACTTTTTAAAAGGAAGGATATGAAATGCTATACGCAAATTTAACTGATAAAAATATAAAACCTTTTTTTAATGTGCATAAATATTTTAAATCTGTGTCATCCGTGTCATCCGTGTTCTATTCTTATTTATTTTGCGGTTTTACTACAATAATCCAAGACTGATGGTCTTGTCTTTGGATAGCAACTTGAATGTTTAAAGAATTCAATATTTACATACATATTATCTTGATTAACTATAAATATTAGCGGATGGAAAAAAAATTAAAGGAACTTATTCAGATATCCCATTTTTACGGTAAAAACAGGGATTTTGTTTTGAGGGGAGGTGGTAATACTTCTGTTAAAGATGAACAAAAGCTTTATGTGAAGACCAGCGGATCGGACCTGGCGGAAATCGATGAGTCGGGTTTTGTTTGTTTAAACAGGGGAGCATTGAGAAAAATCCTGAAGAAAACATATAACGAAGATCCTGTAATAAGGGAAGAAGAAGTAAAAACGGATCTGCTGAAAAGCCGTGAAGATATTTCAAAAGATCAGAGACCCTCTTCTGAAACGCTGATCCATGAGCTTTTACCATACCGGTTTGTAGTCCATTTACATCCCTGGTTCATCAATTCACTATTATGCAGCAAGGAAGCAAGAGTAAAAACCCTTGAAATTTTTGGAGATTCAGTTCTGTTTTTACCTTATGCTGAGCCGGGTTATATGCTGGCTAAAATAATCGAAAACAAGTTTAAAAAGCATGCAAAAAAGAAGGCACCCATTCCAAAAATAATTTTAGTGGAAAATCACGGTGTGTTTGTTGGAGCGGATACAACCGCTGAAATAAAACAGCTTTATGATAATCTGAATAACAAACTTCAGCAACATATTAAATTTCCACTTGAGGTTAAAAGTGTCCGTTTTGATCCGGTAATCACTGAAATATTACCGGCAATACGTATGATCCTTTCTAATGAAAGCCTGAAAGTGATCAGGATCAGGAATAACTCCCTGGTTAAGGAATTTTATCAATCGACCGATTTGTTTTCAAAAATTGAGCATGCATTTATACCTGATCAGATTGTTTATTGTAAAACGAAAGTCTTGTTTCTGAAAAAGAGTGGCAAAACAAAAGAAATGATTGATGCTTTAATAAGTTCGGTTGACAGATTCAATAAGGAAAATGGTTATTTACCCAGGGTGATATTGATAAAAGATCTGGGATTGATAGGTGTTGGAGAGGATAGTCGGCAGGTGGATACAATTCTGGATATTTTTGAAGATGCGATGAAAATTGCGTGGTATTCGCGGAACTTTGGCGGTTCAAATCCCATGAAACCGGACCAGGCTGAATTTATTGAAAACTGGGAACTTGAAAAATACCGGAAAAATCAACTTCAGCTGAGTGATCAGGATAGCCGTTTCCTGAGTAAAGTAGTTGTAGTAACCGGTGGAGCGCAGGGTTTTGGCCGTGGAATAGTGGAGGAGTTTATGGATAAGGGAGCGAATGTAGTAATAGCTGATCTTAGGGAGGAGCCGGGATTGGAACTTAAAGAAAAAGTCAACTTGCCCGGCAGGAAAAATAAAGCCTTGTTTGTTAAAACCGATGTTACAAATCTGGATTCCATTCAGAATATGCTGTTTGTAACAGTTGCAGCGTTTGGGGGTCTGGACATTTTTATCAGCAATGCAGGTGTATTAAAAGCCGGAAGTCTTGATGAGATGAATCCTGAGGATTTTGAGTTTGTAACCAATGTAAATTACAAGGGCTACTTTCTGTGTGCCAAATATGCTTCGAATGTCCTTAAACTACAATACCGGTTTAAACCTGATCATTTCACAGATATAATCCAGATCAATTCCAAATCGGGTTTGGCAGGCAGTAATAAAAATTTTGCATACGCAGGAGGGAAATTCGGAGGGATTGGCTTAACCCAATCTTTTGCTTTGGAGCTGGTTGAATACAATATCAAGGTAAATTCGATTTGCCCCGGTAACTTTTTCGATGGCCCTTTATGGTCGGATCCAAACACCGGGCTGTTTGTTCAGTACCTTGAGACCGGTAAAGTACCAGAGGCAAAAACTATAAATGATGTAAAAAAACATTACGAAAACCAGGTCCCTATGAGACGTGGTTGCACTGTAAAGGACGTGATGAAGGCTATTTATTATGTGATTGAACAGAAATACGAAACGGGACAAGCCATACCGGTAACCGGAGGACAAGTTATGTTGAGTTAAAAGTAGCGATGCTATATGATTTATTGTGGCCACTAAAACACTAAAACACAAAATTCACACAAAATCAATTAGATAAATGTTTCAATCGTACAACGGGTTAACTTCTTATCTAACTAAAACTGCAATAGTCTGTAAAACAATCAATTCTGTTTTTGATCTTTTCAGGGCTTTCATAAGGCGTTTTATTCTATTATTTTAGTTAGTCCTATTTTATTCCTGTAGGCGGGTGAGGGACTTTTATCTTTTGTCTTTATAATAACTCATAATATTTAATTTAGAACTAATTACTTTTTTATGAAAACCAGAGCTGTTCGTATATACGGAAAAGATGACCTGAGACTTGAAGAATTTGAATTGCCTTCGATGAAGGAAGATGAAATATTGGCTAAGGTAGTTTCGGACAGTATTTGTATGTCATCATACAAGGCAACCATCCAGGGTCCTGACCATAAACGTGTACCCAATGATGTTGCCGAAAACCCAACTATTATCGGACACGAGTTTAGCGGCGAATTGGTTGAAGTAGGCAATAAATGGTCTTTTAAATTTAAACGCGGCCAGAAGTTCTCTGTTCAGCCTGCTTTAAATTATAAAGGAAGTTTGGATGCTCCCGGTTATTCTTTTCGTTGGATAGGAGGAGATGCAACTTATGTGCTCATTCCAAACGAAGTGATGGAAATGAATTGCCTGCTCATTTATGACGGGCCTGGATTTTTCCCGGCATCATTATCAGAACCGTTGTCTTGTGTTATCGGAGCTTTTCATGCAACGTATCACACTAACGCCGGCTCATATAATCATAAAATGGGCATTGTTGAAGGCGGGAATATGGCTATTCTTGCCGGTGCGGGTCCTATGGGCCTTGCAGCAATAAACTATATTATATTTAACGAGAGACGACCGGGTTTGTTAGTGGTAACTGATATTGATAGTACCAGACTTTCCCGTGCTGCTGACTTGTACACTGTTGAGGGTGCGTCAAAAAAGGGAGTAACCCTGAAATATGTTAATTCGGTTGATCTTAAAGAACCGGTAAAAGAATTAAGATCTTTAACAGGCGGGAAGGGTTATGATGATGTGTTTGTTTTTGCTCCCGTTCCGGCAGTGATTGAACAAGGTGATGACCTCCTGGCAAGGGATGGGTGTCTTAATTTTTTTGCCGGTCCGGCAGATCCCGGTTTAAAAGCAAGGTTTAATTTCTATAACGTACATTACGAGGCTACTCATATCGTGGGTACAAGTGGTGGTAACAATGATGATATGATGGAAGCATTGGATTTGTTTACTAAAGGGTTGGATCCGGCCGGATTGGTTACTCATATTGGCGGTTTGGATGCCGTTATTGATACAACCAGGCGTCTTCCGGAGATCCATGGTGGCAAAAAATTAATTTATACCCACATCAATATGGAGTTGACTGCTATTGATGATTTTGAGGAGAAAGGGATAAACAATCCGGTTTTTGCCGAACTGGCAGGAATTACAAAAAAACATAATGGCCTTTGGTCGGTTGAAGCGGAGGAATATCTATTGGCCAATGTATAAACAAGTGAGAGTTTGACTCAAAGTCAAGCCCTCACTTATGGATGTATTATTTACTTCAATAAAGCTGAAGAATATTTGTTGGCAAATGCAAGAACAAGTGAGAGTTTGACTTAAAGTCAAGCCCTCACTTAATGAGAGCTAAACAACCTGCAACCGGTCTCAATTACTGTTTTGATAAAAATCTTTCTGCAAATTCCTTCGATATATAATTATCGTAACTTAAGCAGACTTCCGTAGCAAGAGTTGTTCCGGTATTAATGATGGGTTCCCAGTCACTAACTGTTAAATGATTCAGATCAGAAAGCCGGATGTTATTACTGATCAAACCGTAAATAATTCCAGCATTAAAATTATCGCCGGCTCCGATCGTACTTATTGGTTTTAAGGTATGTACGGGGTAAGAATATTCAACATTCAGGGTATGAATAAATACCCCTTTTTCACTGGCAGTATAAATAAGACAATCGCATTTATCTTTAAAAGTTTCGTATGCCTTTTTTGAATTCCCTGCTCTGAATATGTTTTCAAAATCCTCATCAGATCCTCTTACAATATCTGAAAACCCGATGTTTTCCAATATGACTTGTTTTAATACAGGCAACTCATCAAGGTGGGATTTTCTGAAATTGGGATCGTAAATCACGATTGCCTTTCTTTTTTTTGCCAGGTTAAGCATCTCAATCAGGTTTTTCCTGATTTGCTGATTCAGGGCATAAAAGGATCCAAATAAAAAGATGTCATCTTCTTCAATATCAGGCAAGTCAATCCGAAGCCGTTCTTTTGGATAGTCTTGATAAAAACTATACGATGCTTCGTTTCTCTCATTTAAAAAGGCAAGGGCAATTGTTGATTTGTAACCGGGATACCGGTATACATACTCTGTGGAAACATTGTTGCCGGTAAGGAATTTTTCAATCTGTTTTCCAACCGGATCGGTTCCGAACTCGCTGATAAAAAACACAGGATATCCCAGTCTGCCAAGTGTAACGGAACTGTTTAACATGGCTCCGCCTGGAACGGCAGACACAGGCTTTCCGTTTTTAAAAATAATGTCGTAAACGGTTTCACCTATGGTGTAGATCTTTCGCATAAAATGACTTATCAATTCTCTGATAGAACATTATTGTCATATTCAATTTCAAAACGAAGTTTATGTTTTGCTTCTTCCTGTGCCAGCGAAAGGAATACATCTCGTAATGTACTATTCGGAGCAACGTTAGAGAGGTCTGTGTATAACTTGAAAGCAGCCTTTTCTTTTTTCATTGCAACAATTAAAGCTTCCCTGTACGGCATATCAGGTTGTGGCTCAATATCAACCAGATAATCAGCAATTTTCAAATCAGTAATTTTTTCTTCCTTGAGCTCAAACGACTGATCTTCTTTAATTTTTATTAATCGACTTTTGTGTCCCATTTCCTCTTTTGCAAATTGCAAAAAGACTTCTTTCATAGCTTTACTTTTCGCATGCTTTGCAAGATCAGTATAGAAATCCATTGCTTCCTGCTCAGAGGCAATAGCAAAATCCAGAATATTATCTATTGATTTAAATTCTTCCATTGTAAAAAAGTTTTTAATGTATCGGAATTTCAAAATTATCTACTGATATATAATGAGTTATGTTAGTTACTTATTTTTTTTCGTAATAAAGGCTAAGGCTAATCCCGAAAACTTTCGGGAGAGGGCTAAGGAATTTGACTGCACATCATAGCCTTATGCTTAAGCCAAGGCTTCAGCATAGGAACTATTGAATTCAATTTGTCTTGTTTCTTATTTTTCAGGCATACTTTTCCTGTTTTTTTGTT
>DAOVQI010000093.1 GCA_030628785.1 Bacteroidota bacterium | reverse complement strand
CCCAATTTGGCTTTCCCTACTGAAAATAGTCTTTCAAAATATCCCCTGCGGCAATACAAAACCCTTTTTGATGGAAAAACAATCCATGTTTTTAATTAATTATCTCACCTTTTTTCCTTTCCACGTATATTTCCCGAAATTGCCCAGGATACCCACAAAACTGATATAAAAAAAATACAAAAATTGAAGTGGCAGAAATATATACATTAACTTTTTAACCCTGAAATAAGATGTTAATCCTTTGAGGAAAATGAAATCAGGAATGGATTTAAGGATAAATAGGGTAAGAAACAGCCAAACCATCTTCAGGTACAGAAATGATCCAATGAATGTGACCAAAAGGGAAAAATTGGCAAGATAAACAAGAAGGGCTATACCTATGGAATCCCTATCGGAAAAGAAACGTGTTTTAGAAGTCCATCTTTTCCTCTGATTCAGGAATGATTTTAAATCAGGTTGTCCGTATGTTTTTATGACTGAATCAGGTGATTTTAAAAATAAAATCCGGCTTTTGGATTTTCTTTTTATCGAAAACAGTAAAAACACATCCTCCCCGGAAGCCAATCTGATATTTAAATCGTTTTTCGCTTTTTCGAATTCTTCTTTTTCAAAAGCCAGATTGGCACCATTACACATGATCGGCCTGTTGATACCTATTGCTCCGGCCGTAGCTCCTGTTAAACTTAGAAATTCCAGAGCCTGCAGCTTTTGAAAAAAGGATGGACTATTTTCAATCACCACAGGTCCAACGATCATTTTTGGCTTTTTAAATTCATAAAGTGAGACAAGAGAGGATAACCAGGAACTTTTTATTTGGCAATCCGCATCGGTTGTAACGACTAAATCACCCTTACTATATTTAATTCCTTCAATGATAGCATTCTTCTTGCCTTGCTTAATGTTATGAACAAGAGAAAATTGATTCTTATTCCTGATAAGCTTTCTAATTATTTCGGAACTAGAATCATTTGAATGGTCATTAACCAGGATTACCTCAATATTTTCTTTTGGGTAATCCTGCAAATCAAGATCACGGATAAGGTTTGCAATAAAAACTTCTTCATTACGGATGGGCACAATAATTGACACCTTTGTCTTAAAAGGAGTTTTTTCCCTCTTTATGGTTTCAAGTTTTATCCAGCCCCAAAAAAGGAGAAAGATCAATATAAAGTATAATACGGATATAAAAAGAAGGATTGATACAAATAAGATCATTATGATCAGGGATGTTGTATAATTATGACTGGAAAATTTAATAAATCACAAAAAACAAATCACAAAATATTTACCCCGTGAAATAATGCTTCGCATTAAATCTACGATTTATTTCACGGGGCAGGTAAATATCAAATATCAATTTAATAAATCCCAAAATATCTCCAAAGGACTCCCACGGACATTAGCTGAATTTTTTCTCATTTATTTGGATTTTTCAATAATGGAAGAAAAAATCTTTTTTAGTTCGATTGCTTCATTAATTAATCTTATGACTTCATCTGTATTTTCCAAATTATTTGTCTCTTTTATTAATCTTAACCAATAAGCACTTTCTTTCGATTCTTTTCTGCATATTTTAATTCTCATTACAAAATCTTTTTTACTTAATGCTTCGTTTGCTTCTATGTAATTAGCACCAACTTATCCGGAAGATTTAATAACTTGCCTGCTGTCTTCTTCATTTGCAATTGAGTATTTTAATGTTTTAACAAAGAGCCTTACATCTTTGGCAAAAATGAAAGTTCTTTCTTCAAGATCATATACAGGTTTGGGATTTATTAATTGGGTCATTGGAGTTTATTTGATATTTGAGTATTGTCATTTGTTATTTTCTACCAACCTGTGTCTATTAATCGGTAAAATTGTAAGAATTTAAATTTTAAGGTTCAACGGTATTATATCGTTCCGTATTCATCCCAACTCTTGATAGCAATATCCTCTAAATTCAGTTTGCAGAAAGCTAAAATGAACGCACTTGCCAGTCTCGCATTGGTTATCAAGGATATATTATAATCTACCGCACTTCTCCTGATCAAATAATCGTTGTCAAGTTCACTTTTTGAAAGGTTTTTAGGGATATTGATCACGAGATCAATCTTTCTTTCTTTTATATAATCGATTGTATTGGGTTTCTTGTCTTCATCAGGCCAGTGGAGTGTAGTGGCTTTAATGCCGTTTTTTGCCAGGAATTCCCGGGTGCCAGCGGTGGCATAAAGATTGTAGCCTTTATCCACCAAAGCCCTTGCACTGCTAATTAATTCCACTTTCGAACGGGAAGGTCCGGTGGAAAGCAAAATATTCTTCTCCGGAATGGTATAACCAACCGATAACATTGATTTAAGAATTCCTTCATAAAAACCTTCGCCAATACACCCAACTTCGCCGGTGGAAGACATATCAACACCAAGTATTGGATCTGCTTTTTGTAATCTCGCAAATGAGAATTGAGGAGCTTTAACGCCAACATAATCCAGATCAAAAAGATATTTATCGGGTTTTTCAACTTCCAACCCCAGCATTACTTTAGTAGCCAATTCAATCAAGTTGGTTTTCAGCACTTTAGAAACAAAAGGCATACTGCGGGAGGCCCTTAAGTTACATTCTATCACCTTGATATCGTTATCTTTGGCAAGGAATTGCATGTTAAACGGTCCTGAAATGTTTAATTGTTTTGAAATTTGCCTCGAAATCCTTTTGATCCTTCTCACGGTTTCGAAATAAATTTTCTGTGGAGGAAAAACCATGGTTGCATCTCCCGAATGCACGCCGGCAAATTCCACATGTTCGGAAATGGCATAAGCCACGATCTCTCCTTTTTTTGCCACTGCATCAATTTCGATTTCCTTGGCATTTTCAATGAATTCAGAAACAACCACTGGATATTGTTTCGAAACATTGCTTGCCAAAGTCAGAAAATGATCCAGTTCATCTTTGTTCGATACAACATTCATTGCCGCACCAGATAGTACGTAGGAAGGCCTGATCAGAACCGGGAATCCAATTTTGTCAACGAATTCATGAATCGATCCAATACTGATGAGTTCTTTCCACCTTGGTTGGTCAATGCCCAATTTGTCCAACATCAGCGAAAATTTATGCCGGTTTTCAGCATTATCGATAGAAACAGGTGAGGTACCAAGGATATTGACATTCAGGTTGTGTAACCGTATAGCCAGGTTGTTCGGAATTTGGCCTCCGGTAGAGACAATAACTCCCTTGGGAACCTCAAGTTCAACAATATCCAATACCCGTTCCAACGAAAGCTCATCAAAGTATAAACGATCGCAGATATCATAATCTGTACTAACCGTTTCAGGATTATAATTGATCATAACCGACCGGTATCCTTCCTCTTTAATCGTGTCCAGTGCATTTACACTGCACCAGTCAAATTCCACGCTGCTGCCAATTCTGTATGCTCCGGAACCCAATACTATGACAGAATTTTTATCTTTTTCATACTGGATATCATGCTCGGAACCGCTGTATGTCAGGTACAGATAATTTGTTTGGGCTGGATATTCTGCTGCCAGAGTATCAATTTGTTTTACATAAGGAAGGATTTTCCTTGCCTTTCTGAATTCCCTGACTTTTATCAGATCCTTCTCGATTTCAGAGATTTCTGATTTTAGAATGTACCTGGCCAATTGAAAGTCAGAAAACCCTTGGATCTTGGCCTCAAGCAATTTTTCGTCGGGTACTTCCTCAAGGCTTTTGTATTGTGAAATTTCGTTTTTAAGGTTAATAATATTTCTTAATTTATACAGGAACCATTTATCAATTCTGGTTAACTTGTGTATTTGATCAATTGAATAATCTTTTTCCAATGCATCGGCTATCACAAAGATCCTCATATCTGTAGGTTCGGCCAGTTCTTTTTCAATATCATCAAAGCTTAAGTTACGGTTTCCAACAAACCCATGCATTCCCTGACCGATCATTCGCAACCCTTTTTGAATGGCCTCTTCAAATGTTCTGCCGATTGACATAACTTCTCCCACACTTTTCATGCTGCTACCGATAAGATTCGAAACACCTGTAAATTTGTTCAGGTCCCAACGGGGTATCTTGCAAACAATATAATCCAGGGCTGGTTCAAAACATGCAGTTGTTGTTTTTGTAACTGAATTTTTCAGCTCATGCAATCCAAACCCAAGTGCTAATTTGGCGGCAATAAATGCCAAAGGATATCCTGTTGCTTTTGAAGCCAGGGCACTTGAACGTGAAAGACGGGCATTTACTTCAATTACCCGGTAATCTTCTGAATATGGATCTAAAGCATATTGAATGTTGCATTCGCCTATAATCCTAATATGCCGTATTACCTTTATGGAAAGCTCCCTTAATTTATGGTATTCTGTATTGGTTAGAGTTTGTGAAGGGGCAACAACAATACTTTCTCCCGTATGGATTCCAAGAGGATCAAAATTCTCCATATTGCAAACGGTGATACAATTGTCATATTTGTCCCGTACTACCTCATATTCTACTTCCTTCCAGCCTTTGAGCGATTCTTCTACCAGAATTTGTCTGGTATAAGAAAAAGCTTTTGATGATAATGTAATCAATTCTTCCTGGTTGATACAGAATCCACTTCCCTGTCCCCCCAGGGTATAGGCAGCTCTTAAAATAACAGGGTATCCAAGCTTCCCGGCTGCCATAAGAGCGTCATCAATATTGCCCACAGCTATACTTCTTGGTGTTTTAACTTCAATATCTGATAATTTGTTTACAAAGAATTCCCGGTCCTCTGTATCCATTATAGCCTGAATGGGCGTTCCAAGAACTTTTATATTGTATTTTTCAAAAACCTTATTTTTAAATAATTCAATTCCGCAATTTAAAGCAGTTTGTCCCCCGAACGCAAGCAGTATTCCTTCTGGTCTCTCTTTGGCGATAACTTGTTCGACAAAATATGGTGTTACCGGTAAAAAATATATTTTGTCGGCAATTTTTTCGGAAGTCTGTATTGTTGCTATGTTTGGATTTATGAGTACCGTTTTTATTCCTTCTTCCTTTAGGGCTTTTAATGCCTGTGATCCGGAATAGTCAAATTCTCCTGCTTCCCCGATTTTTAAAGCTCCGGAACCAAGGAGGATAACTTTTTTTATTACTTCTCTCATTTGTCTCGAATTAAAGTTTATAGACAGGCTCTAATTATGGCCAAAAATACGAATTAACGGCGTTAATTCACAAAATTAGTTTTATGTATACAATAAAATACATATCCATTCTTGCGTGCCTGCTAAAGGCATTACTATGGTAAAAGCAGGTATCAATTTGCAAAAACTTTCAAAAATGGATTTGCTTCGCTAAGCTCATCCCATTGTGGTAGCAGTAAAACCGCAATATAAATAAGAAATAGAACACGGATGACACGGATGACACGGATTTAAAATTTTTATGCATCTTGAAAAAAGCTTTTATAATTTTATCAGTTAAATTTACGTGTAGCATTTAATATCCTTTCTTTTAAAACTTAAAAGTTAACAGTATTTTTTTGTTTTATAATTATAAGTGTATATATTTGCATCCTAAATGTATAAATATACATAATGAAAAATAAATCCAAACGGCTTCTGGCGATTGAAAAAATCATCAATAATTATAAGATTTCCAGCCAGGAACAATTAATGAGCAGACTAAGGAAGAAGGGATATAATTACACCCAGGCAACTTTGTCGAGAGACCTGAAGTTTCTCCGGGTAAGCAAAATACCCGACAATCAAGGCAGATATATATATATATATTATCAGGGAAGAAGGATGAATTTTTACAATCCGGTGATCAGAAAAATCTCCCGTTAAGTGGATTTCTGTCTTTGGATTTTGCACAAAATTTAGCCTTAATAAGAACCCATCCGGGTTATGCAAGCAGTATCGCTTATTTGATTGACCGGGCGGGGAAATTTGAAATTCAGGGGACGATTGCAGGAGACGACACCATATTATTAATACCACATGATGGTGTTTCAAAAAATGATGTAAAAAACTGCCTTATTCTTATTTTCCCTGAATTGGAGGATCGAATCAGATAAATTTTTGGACTATTCAATGTTTTGAGTGAAAAAGAACAGAATGATATGGAATGTTATGTGTTATAAGTTAAAAGTTATAAGTAATTTTTTAAAACAATGGAAAAACAAAAAGTAGTTCTGGCTTATAGCGGAGGTTTGGATACTTCTGTTATTTTAAAATGGCTAATCGACCAGGGTTATGATGTAATAGCCTACATTGCGGATGTTGGACAGGATGATGATCTTATGGCAGCCAGGGAAAAAGCGGAAAAAATCGGGGCTTCGAAAGTTTTAATTGAAGATATAAAAAAAGAATTTGTTACCGACTATATTTTTCCGGCAATAAAAGCAAATGCAATATATGAGGGCCGGTATTTGTTGGGTACTGCACTCGCCCGTCCGATTATTGCCAAAAAGCAGATCGAAATTGCAAAAAAAGAAAATGCAATGTACGTCTCTCATGGTGCAACAGGGAAAGGGAACGACCAGGTTCGTTTTGAGCTGGCTTATTATGCATTAAATCCTGAAATCAAGGTGATCTCTCCATGGAAAGACCAGTCTTTTCTAAACGATTTCAAAGGCAGAACGGATATGTTAAATTATGCGGATAAGTATGGAATACCGGTAAAAGCTTCTTTGAAGAAACCTTACAGTGAAGATGATAACTTAATGCACATTAGTCATGAGGCCGGGATACTGGAAGATCCTACATTTGCACCTGAAAAGGATATGTATACCAAAATTGTAATTCCGCAAGATGCACCGGATAAGGAGTGCAAAATTCAGATCCATTTTAAGGATGGTATCCCCATTAAAGTTGTTAATGTGAAAGAAAACATTATCAAAACTGTTCCGCTGGAGTTGTTTGTTTATTTGAATCGTTTGGGATCTGAAAATGGAATAGGATTGCTGGATATGGTTGAAAACCGGTATGTGGGGATAAAATCGCGGGGAATATATGAAACCCCCGGGGCAACTATTTTGCATATTGCTCATCAGGACATAGAAGGCATTGCAATGGACAGAGAAGTTATGCGTTTGCGGAATATGTTAACACCAAAATTTTCCGAATTGGTGTATTATGGTTTCTGGTTCAGCCCTGAAATGGATTTTCTTATGGCGGCTATTAATAAAAGTCAGGAAATTATCGATGGGGTAGTATATCTGACACTTTATAAAGGGAACGTAATGACTAATGGCAGGGAATCGCCAAGTTCTTTATATAATCAGGATCTTTCCAGTATGGATATTGAGGGGGGATTCGACCAAAAAGACAGTCTTGGTTTTATTAAAATAAATGCAGTCAGACTGATGGCTCATAATGCCATTGTAAATAAGCGTAAAAAAAATCATGGTTATAGCATATAGAATACTGGAACCTGTAACCTGCATCTTTAATCATTGTGTTAATGAATGATACTCGTCAGACCACTACTACTGTTTAACTTTATGATTAGACTTAAAATATTATGCTAATAATGAGATATAATAATAAATTTGAACATCTTAGTGGTCAGACGAATAGGGTACTAAAAAAAATAAGAATCTACGGGGTAATAGCATAATATATGTTTCGTGAAAATCCAGCTTATATCTTATAACTTATAACCTATAACTTATAACACAAAAAAAGACTCTTAAAAACTGAACAGTTACAAATAAATTCATATTCATATGAAATTATGGGAAAAAGGCCAACAATTGGATAAAGCGGTTGAAAATTTTACCATAGGCAATGATACAACCTGGGACATGGAACTGGTTTCATTTGATATCATCGGATCCATTGCTCATACAAAGATGCTGACTGCTGTTAAACTTCTTACCAAACAGGAAGAAACACTTCTTGTAAAAGAATTGATTAATCTGTACAAAGAAGTGGAAAACAAAGGTCTTATTTTTGAAGAGGGAGTGGAAGATGTTCATTCACAAGTAGAAAAGATATTAACGGACAGATTGGGTGAAATGGGTAAAAAAATCCATACCGCCAGGTCGAGAAATGATCAAATACTGCTTGACCTCAGGTTATACTCCCGGAATGAAATAAAACACTTAGTTGAGAGAGCAAATGAATTATTCCTGCTCTTAATAGAACTTAGTGAAAAATACAAGGAAGTAATTTTGCCGGGATATACCCATTACCAGGTAGCCATGCCATCCTCTTTTGGATTATGGTTTGGGGCTTATGCCGAAAGCCTGACAGATGATTTAATTTTGCTTTCGGCTGCATACCGGATCGTTAATCAAAATCCATTGGGTTCTGCTGCAGGATACGGATCCTCATTCCCAATTCGCAGGGATATAACTACCCAATTATTAGGATTCGGTACTCTTAGCTATAATTCCATCTATGCACAAATGGGAAGAGGTAAAACGGAAAAAGTAGTTGCCTTTGCTTTGTCATCCATCGCGGCTACCCTGTCAAAACTTGCTATGGATGTATGCCTCTTTTCGAGCCAGAATTTCGATTTTTTCAGCTTTCCGGATGAATTCACGACCGGATCGAGTATCATGCCGCATAAGAAAAACCCTGATGTATTTGAATTAATCCGTGCCAAATGCAATAAGATACAATCCGTGCCAAATGATATTGCATTGATTACAGCAAATCTGCCATCCGGTTATCACCGGGATTTTCAAATACTGAAGGAAATTTATTTACCTGCTTTCTCAACATTGGCGGATTGTATACAAATGACCATTTTATTGTTGAGTCATATAAAAATCAAAAACAACATTTTGGATGAAAAGAGATATAAATACATGTTTAGTGTGGAGGAAATAAATAAAAAAGTCAAGGCAGGTATGTCATTCAGGGAAGCATACAAAGAAGTTGCAAAAGAGATCGCTGAAAATAAGTATCAGCCTGATAAAAAGCTTCTTCACACCCACGAGGGTAGCATAGGTAATTTATGTAATGATAAGATCCGAAGCAAAATGGAAGAAGTTATTTCAGAATTTGATTTTTCAAAGGCAGATGAAGCAATTAAGAATCTGTTAAGAACATAGCTTCGCAAAGTAATTAAAAGGAATAGGTAAATTAAAGTTATTCTCAAATTTTGGAACAAAGTGATCAAGGCTAAGGCTGAGGCTAAGGAAGGTAATAGGTTTAAGTAGTTTATACCTGTATCATTAGAGATGGCATATAAAGATTTTACTGAAATGGCTGTTTAGCAACTTAACCCCGATAGCTATCGGGGTGATCTCACGAGCAGCAAGTGGGAAAGGCTTGTGGGAGCGAGTAAAAAGCTTTTAAGTTATTGCTCAAGGTATATGAAGTAACTAAAACCTATCCGGCAGAAGAGAAATATAACCTGGTATCTGATATG
>DAOVQI010000288.1 GCA_030628785.1 Bacteroidota bacterium | reverse complement strand
TATCCAGGTGCTAAGAATCTGGCACTTAATTTAATAAACAATGATGGATCGATTGGAATCAGGATAACAAAAGATGAGTTTTGTTCAGCGTTAATTTCCCTTTTCGGAAAACCAATTGTATCCACGTCAGCCAATATTAGTGATAAACCATACCCTGGAAATTTCAGCGAAATTGATGAGGCTATAAAACGAAGCGTGGATTACATAGTAAACTGGAGGCAAGATGAATTCTTGTTATCAAAACCTTCCAAAATTGTTAAACTGGAATTAAACGGTGATTTTAAAATTATCAGAGAATAATTAAAGATTCAACTTTACCAGAACCTGATATTCTTACCTCCACAATGGGTTTCCCTGAATAATATACTTTTCCACTTCCCGAAATGATTGCCTTTAATTCAGATGTAACATGAACTTTACACGTCCCTGAACCACTGATCGAAACTTTAAACTCTTCCACTTCCAGTCTTTCAGCTTTCAGGTCACCCGATCCACTGATATTTATTTCAAACGATTTCACTATTTCTGGTCCGGCAAGTAATATATCTCCTGACCCGGAAATATTCGCCTCTACATCAGATACTTTAAGATTCTCTATAATAATTTTCCCGCTTCCGCTAATATTAAATTCAATGTTTTCTTCTTCAATATCCGTTTCTGCAATGATTTTTCCTGAACCTGAAACATTTAGGCCTTCAATTTCAGGTATTGTAATAAACACTTTAATCCTTTCATGTCTTGGTACTCTCCACCTATTATACTTGATTTTTAGTTTTCCGTTGGAAACTTCAGTAATAATATAGTCCAGCATTTTTTCTTCAGCATCAATAATAACCTCTGTATTGCTGCCTTGAGTAAGATAAAGATCAGCTGAAATTCCAAGGCTTATCATATTAAAAGAGCCGACATCTCTTTTTTCCTTTTTTTGATCAATCCTACTACTTTCAGCACTATTTGCAAGTAAAGTGCCTGATAAACAAAAAACTAACAACAGCCTGATAAATGTAATCCTTTTTGTTTTCATGGTTTCATCATTTAATTTTTCCTAAAGACGACAATTATTTTATTTTGCTGCAAATATTTTGCTTAAATTTGCAATCCTTTTATCATTAGGAGTTTTGAAATTATCCGCTTTACCGGATATTTAATTTTTTTTCTACCTGAATAAAGTTAAGATTCTATGGACGATAAGATTATATCAAATTTTAATCTTTGGTTTCAAAAATCTCCCACTCCAAGATGGATCGTGTTCTTTCTTGATTTATTGATATGTTTATTTTCTATTAGCCTGGCTTATATATTACGATTTAATTTTGAAATTCCCCCAGATTACCTTCAAACCTTAGCTTTTGTTATTCCTTATGTAATATTCATTCGAGCTTTAAGTTTCATGATTTTTCGTACTTATGCCGGCCTTATCAGGTATACAAGTGCTAAAGATACTGAAAGGATCATTATAGTAGTTTTATTTGGAACATTAACTCTTGCCCTGGGAAATATTCTATTCGCTAGTATAACAAATAGCAGGAACCTCATACCTTATGGAATTGTAATTATTGATTTTCTTATTACGGTCTTCATAATGACCGCCTCGAGATTATTAATAAAATCTCTATATCTGGAAATCAATAGCCCTTCATCACAGAAAACCCATGTAATCATTTACGGTGCAGATCAGTTTGGCGCCATCACCAAACGGACACTTGACCGGGATATAGGAGCTAATAGCAAAGTAGTAGCATACATCGATCAAAGAAAAAAAACAATTGGTAAAAAACTGGAAGGTATTTCTATTTATGATTATAAAGATCTACCCAATTTATTGGAAAGATTTGCTGTTTCAAAATTAATTATTGCTTCAAAAGATATTGATCCGAATCGAAAAAACGAATTAATCGATGAATGCCTAAATTATGATGTAAAAGTCATGACCGTACCCGAAGTAAACACTTGGATCAATGGTGAATTAAGCTTTAACCAGATCAGGGCGGTCAAAATCGAAGATTTGCTTGAAAGAAAACAAATTAAACTTGATGAAAATGCCATCAAAAAGCAAACTTTAAATAAAACCATTTTGGTTACGGGTGCTGCTGGATCAATAGGTGGTGAGATTGTGAAGCAACTCACTAAATATCGCCCGAAAAAAATTATTCTTTTCGACCAGGCAGAATCTCCGCTTTACTTTCTTGAATTAGAGCTTCAGGAAAAACTGCATTTCGACGATTTTAATATCATCATTGGTGATATTACCCACACTAGCAAACTCAATACTATTTTCAAAATCTACAATCCCCAAATTGTATACCATGCAGCTGCGTATAAGCATGTTCCCATGATGGAGAATCATCCCACCGAAGCCATACGCACCAATGTTTTGGGGACAAAAGTCCTTGCTAAGCTTTCCATTAAACACCATGTCGAAAAATTTGTTATGATTTCAACCGATAAAGCGGTTAATCCGACCAATATTATGGGAGCATCGAAACGCCTGGCAGAAATTTATACACAAAGCCTGAACAAGACATCCCCAACAAATTTCATAACAACCCGTTTTGGTAATGTATTGGGATCACAAGGTTCAGTTATTCCACGTTTCCGCAAACAAATCGAGAAAGGTGGTCCTGTTACCTTAACCCACCCAGAGGTAACAAGATATTTTATGACCATTCCGGAAGCTGTGCAACTTGTCCTTGAAGCTGGAGCAATGGGCCATGGAGGTGAAATTTTTATCTTTGATATGGGTAAATCCATCAAGATAATTGACCTTGCAAAGAAAATGGTCCGCCTCTCAGGACTGACTATTGGAAAGGATATCAAGCTCAGTTATACTGGTCTGCGACCGGGTGAGAAACTCTATGAGGAATTATTAAATGATAAGGAAAACACGATTACAACCCATCATCCTCAGATTATGATTGCCAAGGTACAGGAATATGATAATAAAACAGTGTCAGGACAGATTGATGAGCTCATCAATCTGTCTGAAAAACATGAAAATTATCCGGTTGTCAGTCTAATGAAAAGGTTAGTTCCTGAATTTATTAGTGAAAACTCGATCTATGAAGAATTAGACCTGAAAAAAAATCAATAATCCGGGTTACCTGAAAATATCGGTTAAACCCTCAGGCAAAACCATAAAAACTGTTTTACTTTCCGGATCAATTTTTTGGATAAGATCTTCATTTACCGGTATTAAAATTTCCCTTCCGTGTTTAATGATCTGAAAAACCGGATTATCGGGATAAAAGAATATATCATTTACCAGTCCAATTTCACCAAGCATTTCGTCAACGATTTTGAATCGAATCAGGTCTCTCCAGGAAAATTCATTTCCTTCTTTTTGGAGTAAATCAACCTTTTTAAAAAATAAATTAATGCCTATAAGCTTTCTGATCTCCTCGGGGGTATCAATATCCTCGAATTTAACAATGGCAGTGGAAGAAGTTAATACCTCGGCATAAGACAAAAAAAACGGAACCAGTAATCCCTCTATTTCAAGGAACACCGATTCCATTTCACTTAAACGATCGGAAATGTTCTTATTTAGTTTTATTATTGCTTCACCGATTCTTCCATGTGGCTTTAAGATTGTACCTGAAAAACAGTATTCATCTTGTAGCATATTGGAAAATAATCTTAAGCTTTTTCCTTTGAATTTTCTGTTTTCGATTCAGGTTCTGCAATTTTTTCTTCAGCAGTAACCTTAACCTTTTTCGCTTTTAACGACTCTTTCGTTTTCGTTTCAGCCGATTCCTTTTCAGGTTTTTCCTTCGCAGAAGATTCATCTTTTTTGGGTTTTTTAGCAACTTCAGTAGCTGCTTCAATAGCTTCTTCCGAAGCGGCTTGAATCACTTCGGCTTTTCCCTTTGAATCTTCTGTTTTCGATCCGGATTCTGTAGTTTTTTCTTCAGCAGTAACCTTAACCTTTTTCGCTTCAGATGACTCTTCCGTTTTCGCTTTAGCCGATTCTTTTTCAGGCTTCTCCTCAGGAGAAGATTCATCTTTTTTTGGTTCTTCAGCAATTTCGGCAGTTGCCTCAACAACTTCTTCAGAAGCAGTTTCAGTCACTTCAGTTTTTTTCTCAATTTCAGCTAATTCCGCACTCTTTTTTGCAATTTCAACTGCTCTTGCCTCGCTGACTTTTGATTCTGCCTCAATGGCCTTTTTGAGTTTCTCATCCCTGTCTTTAGTAATCCTATCTTTTTTAGCTTGTATCTTTGATTCTTTTTCTTCCAGCCATGCATTAAATCTTGCTTCAGCTTCAGCTTCCGAAAATGCCCCTTTTTTTACACCTTCAAGAAGATGCTTTTTCATTAAAATACCCTTATACGATAAGATAGCTCTGCAAGTATCAGTAGGTTGAGCGCCTTTCTGCAGCCATTCCAATGTCCTGTCAAAATTAATTTCAATAGTAGCCGGATTTGTACCGGGATTATAAAAACCCAATCTTTCGATAAATTTGCCATCCCGTGGCGCCCTGCTATCAGTAATTATGATATGATAAAAAGGTTTCTTCTTACTCCCTTTTCTCGATAATCTGACCTTTACTGGCATACTTTACTAATTTATATGTATCGGAATTTACTCACTTCGTTCATGAGATCGCCCCGATAGCCATCGGGGCTAAGTTCAAAAACATAATCTGATATACAATGAGTTATGCC
>DAOVQI010000020.1 GCA_030628785.1 Bacteroidota bacterium | reverse complement strand
CCGATTTTTCCAGCGCTTCAAGCACAGCCACGCAATTCAATATACTCTGGTGGCTTCGCGGCTCCTTCCCCATACGGAACATCTCAACCATATCCTTGTAATTTCTCGCGGGATCTGTTTCTTCTACCCGCGATTTGAGTTCCACGATCCCGTCTTCAGTTTCCACAAATGTTTCCCAACCGTAATGCAGGCTGCTAAAAATAAGGGTGGCCAGCATTCCATTACTGTAGGCAAGACTCGCACCGGCGTTTTTACCATTTCTTGTAATCCGCACTCTTTCAATATGCTCTCCGAAAATATACATAAGCGGTTGGATGATATGTACTCCGTAAAAGAATATACCGCCATACTTCGACTCGATATCCACAGGGCCATATCTCACTACCTGGTTGATCTTTTCCATGGATTCCACCTGCTTCTTTATGTCAAAAGTAGCATCACTTTGAGCAATCGAACTGAAAGAAGTGACCGGTGTTCCAAGATCACGTGCCATTTGTAAAAATTCCTTTCCCTCTGACACCCGATAGCAAAATGGCTTGTCGATAAAGGCAGGGATGCCGGCCTTGACAAAAGGGGTAGCCGCTTCAAGGTGATATTTCGCATGCCGGTGATCGACAATCAGCGCATCTATCTTTCCCATCATTTCTTTTGGGTCTTTTACCATATTGGGAATTCCTCCTTTCTCCATGGCATCCCTGGCAAACTCATCAGTCTCACCCCAGACATAAAGTACTTCCACGCCCGGAAATTTCTTTTCTATATTAAACATAAGGCCAAAACCCCTTGTATGTGAATTTTCGGCGCCGATTATTCCGATACGAATAAGTTTATCATCTTTGTGTTTCATTTTACCATGGTTAGATGTTAATTGTGCTGCATGTGTCAGTGATGAAGAAAGAGCATATGCAGATAAAGCACCTTTGCCCATTTTTTTGATAAATGATCTTCTTGAATTCATATTATTAAAATTTAAGACCTATTGGGATTTTAGAATTATTTTTTTATATTTCATTCGGTAACGCGTAAGGATAACGATACTGTCTTTTAAGGTAGGTATCGGCGTCGTGGTCATTGACAAATTTCTCGGCATATGAATTAAATTTTAGTGCCCTGCCTGTGCGGTAGGATATATTTCCCAAATGACACATAGCGGTTGATATATGCCCCTCGAGGATGTCTGCTTTCAGGTTTTGCCATTTACGGGATTTGACAGAATCAATGAAGTTGACAAAATGCGGATCAATGCCTTTGTGTACCCCTTTGCGGTCGAGTTTCACCTGTTCGCTTTTTATATCGTTCGATGTTAATGATAGACCGGGTTCATTTTTCCTTCCAAAAAAGGTTTTAAATTCGCCGCCCTTCAGGTACATCCAACCCTCGGAACCGTAAAAGAAATTGCCAACCCTCATGTCCTGCTCGAAATTAGTATAAAGATTTCTTATTTCACACTCAATCATGGTTCCGTCATCGTATTCATATATCACTACCTGGGTATTGGGTGTTTCCTGGTCGGAATCAAAGACAAAATAGCCTCCGCTGCTATGCACTTTTACCGGATGCACTCGCTTTTTCATTCCCCAGCGGGCTTTGTCCATGATATGGATTCCATTGTTGCCCATTTCGGTGGTGCCTGTATCCCAAAACCAATGCCAGGTATAATGAAAACGGTTTTCATTGAACGGACGGTATGGTGCAGGCCCCAGGAAAAGGTCCCAATTCACACCATCCGGAATGTCGCTATCTGGTTTATGACCAATACTTTCTCTGGAGCCGTAATAAACACCCCGTGCGAGATAGATATCTCCAAGTTTACCGTCGTGTAAAAATTTAATGGCTTCTCTAGTTAATTGGTCACTTCGGCTTTGTGTGCCTACCTGTACCACGCGTTTATATTTTCTGGCTGCCTCCACCATTTTTCTCCCTTCTTCGATCGTGTAGGAAACCGGTTTTTCCACATATACATCTTTCCCCGCCTGGCAGGCCCATATGGCATGAAGGGCATGCCAATGGTCGGGTGTGGCCAGCGAAACAGCATCAATGCTTTCATCTTCGAGGATTTCGCGGAAATCGACAACGGTTTTTGGTTTTTCACCGCTGAATTCCTTTACTTCGTTTACTGCTTTCGGGAACAAACGCTCATCTACATCACAGATAGTGGTTACCCTTACGTTAGGTATCTGGCTAAACTGCCTGTAATGCTCTGCTCCCCTGCTATGGATCCCCACGACCGCGATGTTGATCCGGTCGTTTGGACTGCCAGCAAATGCATCTTTTACTAAGGGTGCACCGATTATTAAACCTGCGGTGCCGGTTACCGTTTTCTTTAAGAATTCTCTTCGGTTCTCTGGTCTCATAATTTGTAATTTTTGGTTTTACTGTAAAAATGATGATAACTATTAAAAACGCTTATAAATTTATATATTTTTAATTATAAAAGACATATATATTTTCTTTTTATTAAGTTTGTGAAAGAATTTTTTGTTTCGATTATTGAGTTTTATCTATTTAATTGAATTATTTCGTTACTTAATTATTCTTTTTGTAAGAGTATTTTTTTTATTTTGTTAAATTGATATAGCTTGCATTATTACTTACGTGAGCTCGTTTCACCCGGTTTATGCAGAAGGATAGATAATTACTATAAAAATTCAAATCAATCATTATCATTAAATTAGAAAAAATGGGCAGATCATACAGTAAGTCAACTGTTTCCAGGAGGGCAGAAATCCTGGAAGAACTTGATTCCAAGGGACAGGTTACGGTCAGGGAGTTAAGTAAATTATTTAAAATAAGCGAGGTGACCATTAGAAATGACCTTGCACATCTGGAGAAGCAAAACATGTTGATACGTGCCAGGGGTGGTGCTATTAAAGTTAAGCTTTATCATGTTGGGATAGATCCTCCTTTCTCTGATAAGCAAAAGGAGTACTTAAAGGAAAAACAAAGGATTGCCAAAGCTGCCGTGGAGTACATTGAAGATGGTGATACAATTGTTTTTGATTCTGGAACTACTACAACTGAGGTTGCTAAAAATCTTGACAAGTTTAAAGACCTGACTATTATCACTAACGCTTTAAACATTGCCAGTATCCTTTCGGATAATGATGATTTCAATGTCTTCATGCCGGGCGGATTTTTGCGAAAGAAATCTTTATCCCTGGTTGGCGGTCTTGCAGAAGAAAGCTTTAATAAATTTTATTGTGATAAATTGTTTCTTGGTGTGGATGGTTTTGATACCACCCACGGTTTATCTACTCCAAATGTTGATGAGGCCCATATGAATAGTATCATGATAGAAATTGCCAAGAAAATAATAGTCGTTACGGATTCAAGAAAATTTGCAAGGAGACGATTTGCGTATATTGCCCCGATTTCCAAAGTAGACGTTGTCATAACGGATTCAGGAATTTCTGAAGAGGACAAACAGAGACTGGAAAAAAACGGAATAGAAGTCGTTATTACATAAACCTTTTATCAATCACCTTTCATTCTTTTCAGGAACCAATAAGAAAACAAGTATTAGCATGATTAAGCGACCCTGGTTATTATTTGCTTTTATTACAACTGTTTTTTGGGGTGCATGGGGTGCACTGATTGAAATTCCCGGTAATGAAGGATTTCCTGTCACACTTGGCTATATAATATGGTCAGCCACCATGATACCCTGTGCATTGGTTGGATTATTTATAATCAGATAATGTATAAATAAGGAAGTTTTAATAAAGTCATTACTGACAAAGTAAATAAAAATGAAAAAAAATACCAGTATTTCACTAACTCCTGAAGGACGCCTGTTGTCTCTTGATTTTTTCCGTGGGTTTACCATGTTTTTGCTGATAGGCGAATTTACTGGTCTCTTTACACATTTAGTGGATCCTTTATTAAAAGGGGGAGTTTTTTATTTTATTGGCACACAATTGCACCATCATCCCTGGAACGGATTGCGTTTCTGGGATCTGGTCCAGCCGTTTTTCATGTTCATTGTGGGCGTTGCCATGCCTTTTTCATTTGCAAAGCGTACCGAACGCGGAGATAATTACCGGAAATTGCTCCGCCATGCTATTCAACGTGCTTTCCTGTTACTTCTGTTAGGCTGGGCTCTTTATTGTATCGATCCCGGCAGAATTACCTTCCGGTTTCAAAATGTATTGGCACAGCTTTCAGTGACCTATATCATCGCCTTCTTATTAATAAGAAAATCAATTCGAACTCAGCTTATTTTCTCTTTTGCTTTGCTGGGAATCACGGAACTCATTTACCGTTTTTTCCCTGTATCGGGTTTCGATCAGCCATTTGTGCCCGATCACAACTTTGGCGCTTATTTTGACCTGCTTATTTCGGGTGAACTTTCTTCTGGTCATTGGGTTTCCTTTAACGCATTACCCACCACCGCACATACTATTTGGGGCGTACTTACCGGTATGTTGCTTATGAGCAAGCGACCACCCATGCAAAAAATAAAAATACTGGTAATCGCGGGTTTAATTGGTGTTATTGCCGGTTATGCTTTAGACCCTATTGTACCTATCATCAAACGCATATGTACCAGTTCCTTTGTGATTGTTACAGGTGGGTGGACAGTGCTGACGCTTGCTTTTTCTTACTGGTTGATCGATATAATAAAATTTCCAAAATTGGCTTTGTTTTTCGCCATTGTGGGGATGAATCCGTTGTTTATTTATCTTTTCGCACATGTTGGTGGCGCCGTTTTTGTCTATAGTATTATAAAACCTTTTACCATGGCCTTATTTAGCTGGGCTGGTGAGTTGACCGCGAATATAATTACCGGTTCAATTGTATGGTTCATTTTATGGTATTTATGTTACTGGCTTTATAAAAAGAGGATATTCATTAAAATCTAAGTTACTAATTTAATTGATTATTGTCGATTGACAATTACATGATGTCAGGTGTTTCCACCTGACATTGAATACTGGAGTAATTAAAATTCTGCAATATCATTAACTGTCGGATGGAAACATCCGACAGCATCGTAATTCGTTAAGCGGATATCGAACTCACGTTATTATTTACACTTAAGAATAAAAAATAGCATCATCATGAAAGCAACAAGAATTTTTAGGAACGGGTTGGCTGTCTTATTATTTCTCCTTTTCCAATGTCCGCTTCGGGCAGATGTAACCCTTCCTCATCTGTTTAGTGACAATATGATGTTCCAGCGTAACCAGGAAATTCACGTCTGGGGCTGGGCAGACAAAAAAGAGAGTATTCAGATTAGTTTCAACGGGCAAACCTATAAAACCAAAGCAGGGAAAAGCGGTTCCTGGAAAATTGAGATACCTCCTGTAAAGGCTGGTGGTCCATATGAAATGACTATTAGTGGGAATAATACGATAAAACTATCAAATATCCTGGTTGGAGATATATGGGTATGTTCAGGACAATCGAACATGGTATGGTATGTACAAAATTCACTGAATGGCGTTGAAGAAGTCGAAAACGCAAGATACCCTGAGATACGGTTATTTAATGTTGGAAATAAAATAGCTGAAGTTCCACAGGAAGATATAACTGCCGGAGTATGGGAGGAGTGTAAACCTGAGAGTGTCGCACAATTTTCAGCAGTGGGATATTTTTTCGGAAGATTTCTGCATAAAGAGCTTGAAGTTCCTATAGGGCTGATCGGATCGAACTGGGGTGGTACAGTGGTCGAAACCTGGATTAGCAAAGAAGGCCTTGAAAATGAAAGCTCGTTTGGGGAACTTGCCGGTAGTGTTAAGAACATTGATATTGATGAAGAAATGCGCAAGGGAAGCGCCAAACGCAAAATTTGGCTGGACGAATTTTACACAAAAGATGAAGGTATAAACAATGGAAACTATATTTGGATAACAGAAGGATACCGTTATGAAGACTGGAAATCAATTATTCTTCCAGGCTTATGGGAAAGAACTCTTGGTGAAATGGACGGTGTCGTTTGGTTCAGAAAAACAATTGAACTTACTGAAAAACAAGCCGGACATGAGGGATTTATTTCCCTTGGCCCTATCGATGATTCAGATATCACCTGGATAAATGGTAAAAAAGTTGGTGAAACATACAATATGTATGATAAGAGCCGTAATTATTCCATACCTGAAGGTTACCTTAAATCAGGCAGGAACGAGATAGTCATACGGGTTGAGGACTACCGGGGAGATGGTGGATTGTGTGGCACAAACGATCAATTGTTTTTACAGTTAGGAGAGGGAAAAATCACATTAGCCGGAGAATGGAGGTATAAGATCGGCATGAAGACTGAGACTCCAAGACCCGGTTGGGAATTTGGGCCGAATAGTCTTCCCACCCTGCTATTTAATGGTATGATTGCACCTCTGATCCGTTTTCCTATAAAGGGAGTGATCTGGTACCAGGGTGAATCAAACGCAGGGCGTGCATATCAATACCGCGACCTGTTTAAGCGACTTATCACCGATTGGAGACAAAAATGGGAAATCGGGGACTTTCCTTTCCTATTTGTTCAGCTTGCTAATTTCATGAAGCCTGTTGATTTCCCTGCTGAAAGTGCATGGGCCGAACTTCGGGAAGCACAGGATATGGCTCTGTTTTTACCTAATACCGGAATGGCCAGTGCCATAGATATTGGAGAAGCTGATGATATTCATCCAGGGAATAAACAGGAAGTGGGCCGACGGCTTATTCTGGCTGCGTTAAAAATCACTTACGGGAAAAACATCATTTATAGCGGTCCCAGTTATGAAAAAATGGAAATAAAAGGAGAGAAAGTGTTTATTTCTTTCACACATGTGGGTGAAGGGTTGGAAGTAGATGATAAATACGGTTATCTAAAAGGCTTTACCATTGCCGGTAAGGACAAGAAATTCCACTGGGCAAAAGCGGAAGTAATCGACAAAAACAGGGTAAAAGTTTATTCTCCTGAGGTTGCTGAACCGGTTGCTGTAAGGTATGCCTGGGCTAATAATCCAGATCAGGCTAACCTTTACAACAAAACCGGACTGCCGGCTAATCCCTTTCGTACCGATCAGTGGAAAGGAATAACTTTTGGAAAAGAATAACATTATGAAAAAGGTTAAAAGAAATAAATTTATTAACATTTGGTTTACAGAGGTGAAAGGCAATAACATTTCTTTAATCCTGTTATGTTTATCCATTTCTGTTTTCCTGATTTCTTCCATAAAATGTTATGCAATTGAATTATCGTCTTTGGGAATACATGTTATTCCATATCCTCAACAGGTAACACTAGAGGGAGAGGATTTTACATTCAATAATCAATTAACTATTGTCCTGGATCAGGATTTTTCTGCTATTGATCAGTTTACGGCAGATGAATTGATTAAAGATCTTAAAAGAGAATGGAATATAGATGCGAAGATTACTGACATAAGGGGTGATAATTCAATTATTCTAACCCGCCATAATGCGCCGGAAATGCTGGGAGGGCAAGGATATCAAATAACCACAGGAAAAGATGAATTGGTTATTAAAGCCAATGGGGAAGATGGATTGTTTTATGGCACTCAAACCTTATTGCAAATAATTCAAAAAGCCAGGGATGGTTATAAGGTTCCCGGATTGGGAATCCTGGATTGGCCGGATATTCAAAAACGGGCCGTACATTATGATACCAAGCATCATCAGGACAAGAAATCGTATGTAAAGAGCTTTATTAAAGACCTTGCCAGGTATAAGATCAATATTTTGGTATGGGAATGGGAAGATAAATTTGCCTATCCAAGTCATCCGGAAATTGGGGCACCCGGCGCTTTTACATTAAAGGAAATGCAGGAACTAACCAGATATGCTCAACAGTACCATATACAAATTGTACCCCTGGTCCAGGGTCTTGGACATGTAAGTTTTATTTTAAAATGGCCTCAACATAAACACCTGAGAGAAATTGAAGCATCAAACTGGGAATTTTGCCCGCTTAATGAAGGATCTTATGATTTGCTTTTTGATCTGTGGGATGATGCCATTGAAGCAACACCCGGATCGGAATATATTCATATCGGTTCGGATGAAACGTATGAGTTGGGAACTTGTGAAAGATGTAAAGTCAAAGCAGAAGAGATAGGCAAAAGCGGACTTTATTTTTTATTTATAAATAGGGCTGCTGAACATCTTCAAGCCTTAGGAAGAAAAGTAATGTGTTGGGCAAGTCCTATGGGATGGAAGGAAAGTAAGTCTCCGGCTAAAGGAATCAAACCAATAAAAGGCTTGGTTTTTACTGAAAGCTATAATTACAATACTCCTGATTTTAATTATGTTAAAGAAGCTAAAACTTTAGGTTATGAAACTTTTGCCTATGATCCCAATCCGGGAATAGAACAATTGTTTCTTCCTTTCTTTTATAGAATAAGGAATAACAAGAAAGTAATAGGGAGTTTGGAGAATTCTTATAATTTATTGACCTCAGCCGCCATTTCGGGAGTTTTCGACGGTATGATAAATACTTCGTGGGATGACGCAGGATTGCACAATCAATTGTGGATGTTAAGTTTTGTTACTTCGGCTGGATATTCATGGAATGGCAGTAAGCCTGATCTGGCAGAATTTACAGGATCATTTTTTAAAAATTATTATGGTAATTCCGCTGTTAATATGGAAGAGCTGTTCTATCTCTTAAACGAAGGCTCATATTATTATGCAGAAACATTTGAGCGTAAAGTATGGCATCATGGGGATGTGGGGAAAACCCATTTACCGGATCTTCCAAGAGGCGATGCGTTGGAATACGATCCTTTTTGGAATAGAGAATACAAAGAAATGATAGATCGTTCAAGAGATGAATTAGTAAAAATGGGTAGAGTATTACAAATTATTGAAAACAACAAGAAATCAGGAGTTAAAAACAGTTACGATTTTGAATTATTTCGAACTGTCACAGAAGTGATTCGACATACCTGCCTGACTTACCTCGACCTTTCCAATTTAGAATATGCTATTACTGAAGCACATAGAAAGACATTTACAAATCATAAAGAAGCCTATAATAGTTTAGCAAAAGCGCAGAATATCATCGAAAACAGCCTGAAAAGAAGGCAAGAAGTATTTAATGATTTAGTTACAACGTGGGAAGAAACCAGGTTCCCTAAAGGTATGTCCACAAAAAACAAGGAGTATTTTTGGCAACAAGACCGGGCACGTCATTTTGCGAACCGAAGGCCGGATATGTCTTACCATATTTATGATGAACAATTATTGGATATGGAAGGTTATTTAGAGAAATTAAAAGAATATATGGAGTATTATAAAGATGCTTATCTGGATTAGAAGAAGTTATAAGTGAACTAAAGTTATAAGTGAGCTAAAGTTGAGAAGAGAAGAAGTTATAAGTGACTAAAGTGAGTAAACTGCCTAAAGGCCGGCAGGGTCGCAGAGTCTAAGGGTCTAATGGTCTAAGAGTATTAGAGTCCAAGGAAAAATATATTCACTCTTCGACTTTTGACTGTTTGACGGCTTTAGCTGTTTCCCACGCATTAAAACACGAAAATATTTTTTTTATACTCTTTTTGTGAATTTGCTGTTTAATACATATTTTTGAAGAAATTTGAAATCGTTCTATTCAGGTCGAAAATAACCTTGCGTTTTCTTTAAACAAAAGTAATAAAAAGAACTTATGAAAGATAATGAAAGACATACTTCATTGCAACTAACTGTTTTAGTCGTTTTACGTTTTTTGATCGGTTGGCATTTATTGTACGAGGGTATAGCAAAACTGCTTAATCCTTATTGGTCGTCGATAGAATTTTTAATGGAATCGAAATGGATTCTTTCAGGATTTTCTGAGTGGATTATTTCTAATTCCGGCGTGCTAAACACAGTAGATTTTCTGAATACCTGGGGATTGATCGCCATTGGCGCGGCTTTAATTGCCGGCCTTTTTATGAGGACTGCAGCTATTTCCGGAGCGATCCTTCTTTTTGTGTATTATTTAGTTAATCCACCGATGATTGGTCTGGAATATGCGATGCCTTCGGAAGGGAACTATCTGATTATCGACAAGACCTTAATCGAAGCGGTAGCGTTGTTCGCTTTAGCGGTATTCCCTACCGGTTCGATTTTCGGTTTGGATATGTTTTTAACTCAGTTTAAGAAAAGAATTAAAAAACCAGTAAAAAAGGAGACAGAATAAAATGGCAAAAGAGAAAGAACAAAAGTCTGAAGAAAAAAAGAGCCTGGCAGAAAAAACAACAGTTTCCCGCCGGACTATATTAAAAGCGCTGGCCGGATTACCGGTATTTGGGATTTTTGCTTATAAAGTAATAGAGAAAAGATCGGCTGATCAGTATAAAAAACGCCAGGTTCTGGAAGAATTAGGCATAAACGAAATTGAGGTGCCTGAGGAAAAAAAGAGCGAAACAAGAAAAAAAGGCGATTTGCTTCGCGTTGGGATTGTCGGTTACGGCAATCGGGCGGCGGCTCTGGCAAAAGGGCTGGGGTTTATTCATCCGGAAGAAGCAGAAAATAAAAAGAGAGACGACACGCTTGCCGATTGGCTTTCTCAGGAAAACTTAAATGTGGCTTTGACAGGTATATGTGAGGTGTTTGACCTGCATGCTGAAAAGGGACTAGCCACTGCTCGTAATGAATTACATCCGGGCGGTGGAGCGGGAGTGAATCTTCCCGTTAAACGTTATCGTCATTATCATGAAATGCTTGAAAGCAATGAGATCGATGCGGTGGTTATCGTCACTCCTGACCACCACCACGCTCAAATGACCATTGATGCGGTACAGGCCGGAAAACATGTTTATTGTGAAAAGAGTTTAATACGAACTGAAGATGAATTGTATCAGGTCTATAACGCCGTTAAGAATAGCGGTGTCGTGTTTCAGTTAGGACATCAAATATCTAAAAATGTTATTTTTCAACAAGCCAAAGAAATTATTGAAAAAAACATACTGGGAAAGATCAGTTTAATTGAAGCCACAACCAACCGGAATACAGCCAGCGGTGCCTGGATCCGGCACCTCGACAACGACGGAAATCCAAAACCCGGCAATGAAAAAACAATAGATTGGGATCAGTGGCTTGGCTCAAGGCCTAAAGTGCCTTTCAGTATTGACCGCTATTACAACTGGACAAAATGGTTTGATTACAGCACCGGCCTGATCGGGCAACTGTTCACGCATGAATATGACGCGGTAAACCAACTTTTAAGAATTGGAATCCCGAAATCAGTAGTATCTTCAGGAGGCATTTACTATTGGAAAGACAACCGGGAAATTCCGGATGTGCTTCAGTGCGTTTTCGAGTATCCCGATCGGGATTTGACACTAATGTACAGTGCATCCCTGGCCTGCAGCCGACAAAGAGGCCGTGTTTTTATGGGGCATGACGCATCCATGGAGTTTGGAGCCTCATTAAGTATTACCGCCGATGGTGATTCAACACGCTACAAGGAAAAAATTTCTGAAGGGATTGTCGACCCGTCCAGTCCCATGTTCTCATATAATCCCGGCTCAGGAAAGATTGACGCTGTCACATCGGCCACAGAGAAATACTATGCTTCAAGAGGTTTAACCTATACCTATATGAATGGCCGGCCTGTTGACGTGACTTATTTACATATTAAAGAGTGGATTGATTGTATCCGCAATGGTGGAGAACCAACAACAAACATAGAACGCTCTTTTGAAGAAGGAGTAGCCTGCATGATGGCACACAAATCGTATATTGAAAAACGACGTGTAGAGTGGGATCCTGTAAAGAAAAAAATTGTCTAAATAAATAGTGTCTTTCGGTAAAAATTCTATCATATTTCAGCAGAAAATAACAAAAAGCAAATAACAAAAGACAAATAATTTTCAATAGATCAATATTCAATAACCAAAAATAAGTCTGGGATTTCATTATTTGAATTTGTAATTATTTAGAGATTTATTATTTAAGATTTGTGATTTCCAGTCTATCTGGTTTAGGGTTTCTACAATTATGTATCTTAAATCTTCATTATTTTTACTGTTAACAGCTTTATTACTATCCTGTGCTTCCCCTCCGGAATTGCAGTCCCCGTTTTTTTTTACGGAAAACGGGCAGGGCGTTGAATTGCTTGAAGACGGACAACCTGTATTTTTTTACCAGCGTGTACCAAAATCGCTAAATGGCGAATACATTTGCAACAACTATATTCACCCGCTTTACAGCGTAAACGGCGATACTCTGACAGAGGAATTTCCTGCCGATCATCCATACCACCGCGGGATATTTTGGGCCTGGCACCAACTTTTCGTTGGTGAACAAAGAGTCGGAGACGGTTGGATAATGGAAAACTTTTCTCATGATGTTGTGGACATGCAAACAAAGTCGGACAAAAATAAAGCCCAAATCGATTTGTCTGTTTTGTGGGAATCCCCGGTTTTTCAAAACGGTGAGCCTTTTATGGAAGAGCGTACAACCATTACTGTTCATCATTTACAGGAGAATGTACGTAAAATTGATTTTGAAATCGCGCTGAAGCCGCTTGTTCCAAAGGTGTTTATTGGCGGGTCTGAAGATGAAAAGGGATACGGAGGATTCTGCTGTCGTATTAAAATGCCCGACGGACTGATTTTTACTGCAAGGAATGGACAAGTAATCCCGCAAAACCTCCAGCTTCAGGCTGGCCCGTGGATGGATTTTTCGGCTCCTTATGGTAGTCATGGTGAAGTAAACGGACTTACTTTGCTGTGTCATCCCGGCACGCCAAATTATCCTGCACCGTGGATCCTACGGCAAAAAACCAGTATGCAGAATATTGTCTTTCCCGGTGAGGAAAAGATTGAGTTATCCATGAACAAACCGACGGTTCTGCGTTATCGTCTGATTATTCATCGCGGCAACGCCGCAAGTGTGGATATTGCCAAATGGCAGACTGAATATGCCAGGATGTATGTTAAAGATCCGGACTGAAGACCGGCAATAATTAAAAATTAAAAATTAAAAATTATAAAGTAAAAAGTAACAATTAATAATTTAAGCACCCAGTAACCAGTAGGCAGTCCCTCACCAAATGATTTGGAAAAAAGAAAAATAACTAAAATGAAACTTGCTAATATACAGCCAGTTGAAAGTTTAGTTATATAAAAGGTAATGGGGGGCAGGGCGTTGAGCGTATGGCGTAAATAGCAAAACGGAAATTGTTAAATGTAATAAGTTATATGTTAAACGTAAGAATGTTAAGGTGCATGGTTTAATATCTGTGGGCTAAAGAATATATAAGAGTAATACCCTGAAAGGGTAAAACAACAATAGCCCCGGGTAAGCGAAGCGCAACCCGGGGAATAGAAGCAGATAATGAAAAAGCGTTGGAACTGCAGGTTTTGAGCAGTGTTACAAACGTTTCATCCAACGCAAGTAGCCGGTGGTTTATTCAAGGTGCAGTGGAAGTACCTAGTACCCAGCACCCAGAAATCAGTACCTAGCCCCCAGTACCCACAGTGAAATATGCTCCTTCGTCGCATTTCACGTGGCAGGCCAGTAACAATTCAACAATTTTACATATAACAGTTATTCACAGTTGGGTTAAACCTAATTTAAACCTGATTTCAAAATGAAGACACATAAAGTAGGGATCATTATGAATGGTGTCACCGGCCGTATGGGGACCCACCAGCATCTGATGCGTTCAATCGTTGAGATCATTAAACAAGGAGGCGTACCTGTTGGTTCAGATGAAGTTATCATGCCGGACCCTGTTCTTGTTGGCAGGAATCTTTCAAAATTGGAAAAACTAAAAATCATGTCAGGTGTGGAGAAAGTGACCACTGACCTGGATAAGGTTTTGGCTGATTCCGCATACAGTGTATATTTCGACGCCCAGACTACCGGCAGAAGAGCAGAGGCAGTAAAAAAGGCTGTTACAGCGGGCAAACACATTTATTGCGAAAAACCGACAGCTACAGATACTGAAACAGCAATAGAGTTGTTCAGGATTTGTGAAAAGGCAGGAGTGAAGCATGGTGTCGTACAGGATAAGTTATGGCTCCCCGGACTCATAAAACTAAAAAGACTGATCGAAAATGGATTTTTCGGAAAGATACTGTCAGTGCAGGGAGAATTCGGTTATTGGGTTTTCGAAGGACATACTGTTTCAGCACAAAGGCCTTCATGGAATTACAGGAAAGAAGCCGGAGGCGGCATGATCATGGATATGCTGCCGCACTGGCGATATGTGCTCGATAATATTATTGGTAAGGTAAAGGCAGTATCCTGCCTCGGGGCAACCCATATTCCTGAAAGGGTGGATGAACAAGGAAATCCATTCAAATGCACAGCCGATGATGCAGCTTACGCAACCTTTGAACTGGAAGGAGGCATAGTGGCACATTTCAATTCTTCCTGGGTCGTAAGGGTCAGGAGGGACGATTTGCTCACCGTACAGGTGAACGGAACAAAAGGATCTGCAGTGGCTGGTTTACATGAGTGTTATATCCAGCATTGTGACAATACACCAAAGCCGGTGTGGAACCCGGATGTCGTTCAGCCTATTAACTTTTATGAAGGCTGGGCAAGGGTTCCTGACCAGGAACAGTATGACAATGCATTTAAAATTCAATGGGAACTATTTCTAAAGCATGTGGTGAAAAATGAACCTTTCCCCTGGGATTTGAAGGAAGGAGCCAAAGGAGTCCAGCTCGCGGAAAAGGGTTTGGAAAGCTGGAAAAAACGCAGATGGATAGATGTGCCGGAACTTTAGTTTACTCCTATATGTAAAGTAAACGAAATTTCGTTTATACAAACGTTAGGCTTAATTCTTTCATTTGCTCACTTTAATAAAACAACCAGAAAAAATGTAACTTTGCATATATTATGAAGAGGCAAGAAATTAATAAAGCAATTATTGAATACCTGGATCAATATTATCCGGCCAGGATAGGTGTTTTTGGATCATTTGCCAGAGATGAGGACACACCGGAAAGTGATATTGATATTCTGGTGAGGTTTAAACAAACTATTTCCCTTTTTGAACTTGTGAGAATTGAAAGAGAATTAACATCAATTTTGGGCAAGAAAGTGGATCTTGTAACAGAACCTGCCCTTAAAAATAAAAAGTTAAGACATTACATATATAAGGATCTTCAGATCATATTTGAATGAAAGACGACTCCATTTATATTGATCATATTTTAGCAAGTATTGATAGAATCCAACAATATATCTCTGGTTTGAAACGATCCACTTTCCTTAATGATCTAAAAACACAGGATGCAGTTGTTCGTCAACTGGAGATTATTGGAGAAGCAACTAAAAAGGTTTCATTTGAACTACGAGATAAATTTCCTTCTATCCCATGGCTAGATATGGCTGGAATGAGAGACCGGTTAGTACATGATTATATTGATGTTGACTTTGAGATTGTCTGGAAAACTGCTTCTGAGGATATTCCCAAACTTAAAGAGCTCCTTGCCACCATAAAATAGAAGAACTTAAGCCTAATACGCGTGCAAAACACATAGCCCTTAAAGATCTATCTCCAAAACCAAAGCTACGATACTTTGCATGCAACCCGTTATATACCATTTTGGGTAAAGAAAAACATTCGAATCAACAATTTTGAAAGGAGGTTTTTGCAATGAAAATTATTGTTTTAAACGGAAGTCCAAAAGGTGACATAAGTGTTACAATGCAGTATGTTCATTTTATCCAGAAGAAGTTTCCACAGCATGAACTGGAAATCCTTAACATTTCTCAAAGATTAAAAAAGATTGAAAAAGATGAGAAGGTTTTTCAAGGTATTATAGATCAAGTCAGGTCATCGGATGCCGTTTTGTGGGCGTTTCCTCTTTATGTTCTTCATGTCCATTCTCATTACAAGAGATTCATTGAGCTTATTTCAGAAAAGAGAGTTGAAGATGTTTTTAGAAATAAATATACAGCAGTTTTGACTACATCAATTCATTTCTTTGACCATACTGCTCACAATTATATGAATGCTATTTGCGATGATCTGGATATGAAGTATGTAGGTGGATTTTCTGCTTATATGGATGATCTATTAAAAGAAGAAGAAAGGGAAAGATTTATTCTGTTTGCTGAGAGCTTCTTTGAAGCTATTGAAAACAAAATTCCCACCTCAAAAAGCTATCAGCCGGTGATTTATAGGAAGTTTGATTATATTCCCGGTAATGTAGAAAACAAAATAGATGCAGGTGATAAAAAGATCATTATTCTGACCGATTTTGAGGATAATCAGACAAATTTAGGCAGGATGATTGAAAAATTTAAAATGTGTTTTGCCAATGAGATTGAAGTGATTAATCTATATAATGTAGATATTAAAGGAGGGTGCCTGGGCTGTATTCAATGCGGGTTTGAGAATATTTGTGCATATGGAGATAAAGATGAATTTATGGAATTTTACAATACGAGGTTAAAGCCTGCTGATGTACTTGTTTTCGCAGGTGCAATCAAAGACAGGTATT
>DAOVQI010000116.1 GCA_030628785.1 Bacteroidota bacterium | reverse complement strand
TTATACCTGGGGAATTAATTATGACAGGGATTTTACCTTATGGAATGCGAATGTACGCGTTAAACCTACTGAAAAATTAGGGCTTGAATATTCCTTATACAAACTGGATTATTCTCCCGATTTGTTAAAGAATTCAACTACAATTAACATTCTTACTGCCGATTATAATTTTACACGTGATCTTTGGATCAGGGTTTTGGCACAAAACAATTCCAGGGAGGACAGGATATACTTTTATGGTTTATTCGGTTGGAGATTTAAGCCTCCGTTTGGGGCTCTGTACCTGATCTATACAAGTGACCGGCTTGAGCTTCCCTTCACATATACCAAACAGGAAAGCAATATACTGTATTTGAAATTTTCATACCAGTTTGGAATTCCCGGCAGGAAATAATGGTAAAGTACAATTTTAAAAATTATAGGTAATTCCAAGAGCTGCATGCACTGAAGTAATTGCCAGGTCGTATTTGTCATTTGGCAGATCAACGGGTGTACTGTCCGTTTGATATGCATTGATGATTTCAAGGCTGGTTTTGCTGTAAAAATAGTCCATCGATAAACGAATGCTGTAACTTCTTCCGAGTCCAAAACGCAATCCGCTTCCAAGAATATAGCCAAAATTCAATTGCCGGTTCTCCTGGGAGCTGGTAAATTCCCCGTCTGTAAGTTGGAGAGTAACCTCTCTTTCCGGTGAAGTAATGAAACTTAAACCTCCCAGGGCCTTAAAATCCAATCCGATGTTGTATAACGGGACCAATATTTGGGGACCGGCCATTAAGTTAACATAATTCCACTGACCGATGTTAAAATTATATACGGGTTCAAAAGGGATTAACAATTCCGGAAATTTCGAGGGTATTTCTTTGGTGATCTGGTTTTGAAGATTTTCCCCACCGCCATAATTGGATCCAAAAGAAAATGTCCCGCCAATGCCCAGATAAGTTGTGAAGAAATAAGCTCCATCAAAGTTCAGGACAAAATTAGTGCCTGCAAAACCATTTGTATAGAGATCCCCGGATTTTGCAAAATCTCCAACGGGGACAGACGCTCCCATAGATAAGCTCATGAAGCCATTTTGCCCGAAACCGGTAAATACAAAAAAGCAGAACACAATAAAAACCGTAATCCTTTTCATAGCAGAGATGGGTGAATTATTAATTACATGGTAAAAATAATGAAATTATTAGAAATTGAATATCAAATCGCCGGACGACTAATTAATAAAAAGGAATATAAATTTTGCCGAACAACGAATTATCCTGATGAACCTTAAAAATTAAACCCAGATTTTTTGTATATTAGAAAAATTGGATAAATTTTTCAGTGTAGTTAATTTTCAGGGTTATTAAGGAATGGTGTAAAGAATTAGATTTAAAAACTTTTGAACTTTTATAGTATGTCAGACACTTCCCCTCAAATGCAAAAAAAGCAATTGGAAATATTATTTTCCAAAACCCTTCAGGAAAGATTTTTAATAGGTACGGAAACTATTAACTTTGGAAGAACATTAATTGAAAGCAGTATAATACAGGCCACCCCCCAAATTTCAGAGCTTGACCTAAGAATAGAAGTGTTAAAAAGGTGCTACTCATCCGTTTTTAAACAGGAAGAGATTGAGTTAATAATCAGTTCCTATAAAAACTATTATTTGCGGAAAAGCAAAATCGAAAAAATTAGGCCCTGACTCTCTTTACAACGAACCAATCATTTTAGATGGGTCAACCCATTCATCGAATTGTTCTTCGGTCACAAGCCCTGATGCCAGAGCAGCCTCTTTAAGGGTTGTCCCTTCACTGTGTGCTTTCTTGGCAATTTTTGCTGAATTTTCATACCCGATATGGGTGTTCAGGGCTGTAACCAGCATCAGAGAATTATTGAGGTTCATTTGAATATTGGCAAGATGGGGTTCAATGCCAACTACGCAGTTGTCAGTGAATGAAACGCAAGCATCGCCTAATAACCGAGCTGATTGCAACAGGTTATAGATCATAACAGGTTTGTATACGTTTAGCTGATATTGACCGTGCATACCCCCTACCGAAATTGCTATATCATTACCAATCACCTGGGCACAAACCATACAAAGGGCTTCATTCTGAGTCGGGTTTACTTTACCAGGCATTATGGAAGAACCAGGCTCATTAGCCGGAAGAATAATTTCTCCGATTCCTGTACGCGGACCTGATGCAAGCATTCTTATATCATTTGAGATTTTCATCAAACCGACAGCCATTTTTTTCAAGCAACAGGACACACCAACAATAGCATCATGAGCAGAAAGTGCTTCAAATTTATTACTTGCAGTGACAAAAGGAAAACCTGTGAGGTCAGCAATCTTTTTTGCTACCAATACATCATAGCCTTTCGGTGTATTTATTCCGGTTCCCACTGCCGTTCCTCCGAGGGCAAGTTCAGAAAGGTGATCCAACGGGCATTTTAATGTTTTCAGGCATTGGTTTAACTGAGCTACGTATGCAGAAAATTCCTGCCCTAGTGTTAAAGGAGTAGCATCCATTAAGTGAGTGCGGCCTGTTTTAACAATATTAATAAACTCTTTTTCCTTTTTATGGAGAGCTTGACTTAGTTTCTTAATGCCCGGAACAGTTACATCAGAAATCATTTTATATGCTGCAATGTGCATTGCCGTAGGAAATGTATCATTGGATGACTGGGATTTGTTTACATCATCATTTGGATGTATAAATTTTTCTCCTTCTCCTAATTTACCTCCTGTGATAACATGTGCCCGGTTAGCAATGACCTCATTCACATTCATGTTGCTTTGAGTTCCGGAACCGGTTTGCCAGACAACAAGAGGAAAATGATCATCGAGTTTTCCCTCAAGGATCTCATCACAAACCTGAGCAATAAGTTCACTCTTTTCACCGGGCAAAACACCTAGTTCAACATTGGTTTGAGCAGCGGCTTTTTTCAAAATGGCAAAAGCCCTGATAATTTCAACAGGCATTATACCATCGCCGATTTTAAAATTTTCTTTTGACCGTTGTGTTTGAGCACCCCAATACTTATCAGCAGGGACTTCAACCTGGCCCATTGTGTCTTTTTCAATTCGAATATTCATGATTATGTAGTTTTTAATTAAAAATTATAGCTCTGGTTTAAACTGAATTATTCATGTCTGGCCGACAGAGTGAAATCATTCAGAGTTAATCGTTAATTGTTAACAGTTAATTGTTTATTAGAGTTTAATACGGTTGTTTCCGAAAATTCAACGTTTGTTCCAATGCACAGGGGAATTTCCAATTAACTAATAACAAATAACGTATAACTCCTTGAAAAATTACTTCGTGAGATCGCTACGCTTAGTTCTTATGAATTTTTCAGGCTAAAATTACAACAATTGATCGATATTTTCAGGTGGATCGGCAATTATTGCCTTATGTTTTTTAACAACAATAGGCCGCTGGATTAATTTAGGATGTTCAATTAGTATTTTTATCCATTCATGGTCAGTAAAATTCTTACTTCGGAATTGGGATTTATACACTTCTTCCTGTGTACGTATAATTTCATGGGGTTTTTTATTCAGTTTCATCAGAACTTCTTTCAACTCTTCTTCACTGACAGGGTTTTTAATGTATTCAATAATTTCCGCATCAAGTCCTTTGTTTTGTAAATAAGCCAGTCCGGCCCGGCTTTTCCGGCATCGGGGATTGTGGTAGATCTTTAACATGGTGAAATGATTGCAGCTATTCAATTTTTTAGAAACTTTTTTATATTCAGGTTATTTGTTATAGGTTATAAGTTATACGTTATTAGCAGTTTTACTTATAACAGTTAACATATAACTTATAACGTTCTATTTCTTTTCTTTTCCTCTCGAAACATTAATAAGTTGCGATGATTTTAGGTTTTCAAAGCAATTACAGCCCCCCAAATTCCATCAGATAAGCCTTTATAAATCCGTTGAGATCTCCATCCAATACTGCCTGAACGTTTGATGATTCGAAAGAAGTTCTGAGATCTTTAACCATTTTATAGGGATGTAACACATAACTGCGAATTTGAGATCCCCACTCGATTTTTTTCTTCTGATCTTCCAGCTTTGCTTTTTCTTCCTGTATTTTTCTTAGCTCAAGTTCGTACAGGTGAGATTTTAATATTCGTAAAGCATTTTCCTTGTTTTTTAGCTGTGAACGTGTTTCCTGATTTTCGATCACTATCCCGGTAGGGGAATGCCTGAGACGAACTGCTGTTTCAACTTTATTCACATTTTGCCCACCCGCACCGCTTGACCGATAGGTTTCCCAGGTTATATCAGCAGGTTTAATTTTTATTTCAATATTATCGTCAACGACAGGGGAGACAAATACGGATGCAAAAGTTGTATGTCTTCTATTACCTGCATCAAAAGGGGATATCCTGACTAACCGATGGACCCCGTTTTCGCTCTTGAGGTAACCGTATGCATAATCACCGGAAAATTCAAGGGTGACCGACTTGATTCCGGCTTCATCGCCAGCAAGCAAATCAACTTGTCTTACTTTATATTTGTTTCTTTCCCCCCATCGAATGTACATCCGCATGAGCATCTCAACCCAGTCTAAACTTTCCGTGCCTCCAGCGCCTGAATTGATCTTAAGGATGGCTCCCAGGTGGTCCTCCTCTTTTTGGAGCATGTTTTTTAGTTCAAGGTTTTCAGTAAGTTTTAATGTGGAATGATATTGTTCGTCAACTTCCTGTTCACTTGATTCCCCGTTTTTATAAAAGTCATATAAAACGGTAAGATCGTCAAAGCCGGATCTAACCTCCTGGTAAGCTTTTGTCCACACCTTTAAATCGGATATCTCTTTTAATTTCTTTTCGGCATCTTTAGGATCATCCCAGAAGTCGTGGGTAAGTGTTTTTTCTTCTTCCTCTTTTATTTGAATCAGTTTTTTATCGATGTCAAAGATGCCTCCTTAACGCAGCCAGGCGATCGGAAAGGTCTTTTATCTGTTCAGTGGTTGTCATGGTAGATGCAGATAAATATTAATTTAAACCGGACATAAAGTTAGTAAATATTGTTTAGATTATAAATTTAAGGTTTTGGGTTCAAAGTTAGCTGGTGGCTGTTAGTTAGTGGTTCGTTATACTCATTTAGTGGTCATTCGCTTCGCTGCTTGCCCCGTAAAACACTTTTTATTGGGGTCATTAAGTAGTCATTTGCTCGTAACTTCGTTCCTCGCGTTATTTGTTCACTTCGTTCACGTCATTAAGTAGTTGTACTTTTGTCTTTTATCTTGTTCTGGGTTCTGTGTTTTGGATTCCTTATTCTTGGTTTAATACCTGCATAAAATTCTCCTCCTTAGACAAGGAGGAGTACCCGACTGAAGGGAGGGGGAGGTGGTTGAATCCTTGTTCGTGATTTATCCTATGAGTTTTCTGTTCTCGGTTTGTAATCACTTCGAAAATCAAAGATCGTCATTCTTTATTCATATTCACCAGATTTTACTTTTTCTATAATTTCTAATATTTCTGTTTTTTTTGGTATTTCTTGGTTAGTTGCATAATACCCATCAAAAATAAACTCTCCTAACTCATTACATTTTTTAATACCTTCATCAACTATCTCAACTAGTGCAACATCATGTGGTAATAATATTAAAATACTTGCATAATGATCTTCAAATTCAACATTTTCAAGATCGGTGTGTTTGATTTTACATATGTATTGATATTCCTTTTTAATAATTTCCTTTTGTTTTTTAGTAAAATCTTTTTCGTTTAATGAAAATATCACAATAAGGATACGAATTTTATTAGTCGTCCCTCCAAGTCCTCCTGAAACAAGCGATATTTCATCGTCTAATAATTCATTTTCGAGAAACATTCTACATTCTCCCAAAGCTAAAGCTGAAAATTCTTTAAGCTCTTTGTCAGGATTTTTATAATATTTTTCAAGAATTCTGTAAGCTTCTAATGTTCCAAAGTGGGCTAAATAGAATAATAGCCTTTTCTTATCTTCTATTGAAGAGTTTAGTTCAAATAGTATATTAGCTTTCTTTATTATTTCTTTTTCATTTATGTTATCAAGATCAATTTTATTATGATAATCAATATATCCTTTGTGTGTATTGAAGCTTATTTTATCCTCAATAGATTTTATTTTATCTTTATCCATAATTATATATTATATTTTGATTGATATTTAGCTTGCCCATAAACGGATAAACGCATTGCGTTTATTTTACATATCCTTTCAATAGTATAACTCTATCAAATCTAAAACATTACTGCATTTAAATCAAATCCAACGGGTATAAAATGTTATGTAAATTCACTTGCTTCGCTCGCGTCATTAATTGTCATTAAGTTGTTTCCCTTTTTACTTTTATCTTGCTCTCATCTCTCTGAACTTGCTGCCGGCTATTTGCACCGAAAGCAACGGTTCATCCATGATCAGCTTATGGCAGTTTCGGTGCTTTTGCTGACAGATTGCGTTTTCTACAATAATCGAACACCGATAGTGTTCTTATGAATTTTTATATACTTAAGTTTACTATTCCGGTCAATAGAGTGATTTATCCCTGACGTATAAAGGTATTTTGTTTCTTCCTCAATCATAATTCAAATCCTGCGAACTGTCATTCGTCAGGAGCCGGGCAGTTTGTTACTTCTACCTTAGCCTCTATTTCTTTACCGACTCTGCCCCGCCTTCGCATACTACGGCGGGCAGGCAGGTTCTCCTGCCATAGGCGTCCCTTTGGGAGAACGCTGGCAGGCCTTTTCAGCCGAATACAATTCGGCTCTGCATTCTCTGCCCTTCGCTCCATGCGCCATGCTCTCCGCTCTTTGCCCCCTGCCTACTTCTCCTGCCTCTGGTTCTTATATAAGGTACTTGTTTATTTTCCAGACTCTGCCAGGTTCTCCAAACGCTGGCAGGTCTTTTCAGCCGAATACAATTCGGCTCTACATTTTCTGCCCTTCGCTCCATGCGCCATGCTCCCTGCGCCTCGCTCTAGCCCAGTATCAAGAAAATCATTAAACTTTGCTAATCCAATTAGGGATTTCAGGTAAGCCTTTCAATTATTCGCAAAATATATTCTGTCTCAAAGCCCTTACTCTGCCCAAAACGTAACAGTTTCCCCTTAAGGTCAAATTGATTTTTGGCTTTGATTGATTTTTTCTTTTTGATTAATTCGGTTTCCAAAACGTGTAAATATTCCTCTTTTTCGATCTCCTCCAAGGCAAGATTGATGGTTGATTCAGGAATACGTTTCTGTTTGAGTGCATAGGTAATTTTAATCCTGCCCCAATTATTAAACCTGAATTTTTCACGCACAAAGGATTTAGCAAAGCGATTATCATCAACAAATTTATCCTCTATCAGACTATTGATAATTTTTTCAATAGCCATGTTTTCAAATCCCCAATCAAACAATTTTCGACGAACATCAAAACTGCATTTTTCCTGGATACTGCATATCTTCTGGATACGGGCTAAAGCTTGTTTGGGTGTGATTTGGATTTTTTTCATCATCGACTATAATTTATAATTCCGCTAACCATGCGGTCCTTACCATTTAGATCCTTCTTTAACCGAACCTCCATGAACTTTTTTTCTCTAAGCAGGGTAAGTATTCTATTCCCCATGTTCTCATGGATCTCAAAAAAGATCTTGCCTCCGGGTTTTAATATTTTTTCACCCATTACACAAAGGGCATTATAAAAAATCAGTGGGTTATCATTTGGGACAAAGAGAGCTTCTCCTGGTTCAAAATCAATAACATTACGGGAAATCAGCTCTTTTGCCTTTTGGGGAATATAGGGAGGATTACTAACAATAATATCATAAAGCTTACTTATTCCTGATGGATCTGTGATATCAAATGAGGAAAAATGTATGTTGTTTATGCCATTAAGGGCTGCGTTTTCTCTTGCCAATTCGAGTGCTTTGGTCGAATGATCAACTGCATCAATATTTGAAAAAGGGAGGTGTTTTCCCAAGGCAATAGCAATGCAGCCGCTTCCTGTTCCAAAATCGATGATATCCACAGAATCGTTTGTTTCCTCAATTACCCATTTAACAAGCTCTTCCGTTTCAGGTCTGGGAATCAGCACATCGGGCGTTACATTGATTTGGCACCCATAAAATTCTGTTTTCCCGGTTATATACTGAATGGGTTTATTTTTTTTTAACTCCGTTAAGTTAGATTTTAATTTATTCAGGATAGATAGGGGTAATTCAAAAGAGCTTTTTAATATAAGATCAGTTTTGGAGAAGCCTAATAAATCTTCAAAAATCAGGTAAACAATGGCCTGAATTTCCTTTTCCGGGTATAAAGATTTGAGTTCCTTTTTAAAAATACGAACCCACTCTTTAACAGTGTTTGGTTTTGTTTGCATATAGTTAAAATTCACAAATTAAGAATTATATCACTTGCCCAGACAATAGTAAAAAAACTTTTGCCGTAGGCATTCCTACGGAAGTGTTTCCTTAGTGACTTTGTGACGATGCTAATTTTGCCACTAAGGCTCGAAGACACGAAGTTTCACAAAGGATTTAATTAAGTAATTGTAAATCATTATTACATATATTGAACTCGGGATATATTAAAACATAGCTTCGCAAAGTAATTAAAAAGGTTAATACTATTCAAATGAAACTACTAAATT
>DAOVQI010000251.1 GCA_030628785.1 Bacteroidota bacterium | reverse complement strand
CGTGGAGGTTCCTGAACAAAATACATAGAAAATGAATCCCCAACCTTTAACTTTAATAATTGAGCAATATATTTCGAAATCAACACCTTATTTGTTTTAATGGTATCCGTAACACGGAAGGCTACTCCGTCAGTAAGGTTTTTTTTAAAAAAAGTCCAGTCAAAGTCACTTCCAACTCCCTTTAATACTACACCCTGAATATCGGTCTCGGTTTTTATTATACCGGCTTTTGTGCTAAATACTTGTATATGTTTAATTACTGGCAGATTTGCCATTCGGGGATAAAACTCCTGGTTTTTGTTAACAGGAGCTGTTTCATATGATGTATTTGTATCATAATTGAGTATCTGTATATGAGAACCAAAACCGATTACCTTATTTCGTATTTCATTTTTAAAACCCGTAACAATGGCTGTGGCTATTATCATCACAGCCAATCCCAAAGAAATTCCTATTATGGCAATAAAAACAATTGGCCGTGAGATCCTCGTTGAAGATTCTTCCCCTGAAATAAGCCGTTTCGCTATGAATAGTTCAGTGTTCACTGGTGTCAGATGGTGAGTGAATGTAAAAGTAATAAAATTTGTATTTTTACTTATAATTTTAATCATTCAAGGCATTTCCATAATTCCAACATTCCCCGCCTTTGCTAGCTACGGCAGACAGGCAATATTCCAGTTTTGCAACAATAACAACTGATAATCTGTGATTGAATGATGAATTAACTGGTTAGTTATATATTTTTTTACAGTATAAATATTTTGTATTATGAAAACCACAAGCCATTCGGTTATAAGTCTAAGCTTTCTTTTTATAGTATTCCAGTTATTATTTTTTTGCGGGAAGTCAGATACGGAAATTATTACAGGCGCTGAAAGAACCGAAATGTATCTTCCTCTTCTGGAAGGTAAAAAAATCGCCCTGGTTGCCAATCATACTTCCAAAATAAAGGACACTCATCTCCTCGATAGTTTGTTGTCCTTGAAAATTAATGTAGTTAAAATTTTTACGCCCGAACATGGATTCAGGGGTGTAGCCGATGCGGGTGAACAATTAAATAATTATGTGGATTCATCCACCGGTCTTCCTGTTATTTCATTATATGGAAAGATTAAAAAGCCAAAACCGGAGCATCTTGAGGGAGTAAATACAGTGATATTTGATATACAGGATGTAGGTACACGTTTTTATACGTATATCTCCACCATGCAGTACGTTATGGAGGCATGTGCAGAAAATGATGTTGAATTCGTTGTTTTTGACCGTCCGAATCCGAATGGATTTTATATTGACGGCCCTATTCTTGATTTGGAATTTAAATCCTTTATTGGTATGCATCCTGTCCCGATCGTTCACGGTTTAACCATTGCAGAATATGCGCGTATGATTAATGGTGAGGGATGGTTGAACAATAACATTCGATGCAAATTAACGTGTATTCCATGTGAAAATTATGACCACAACAAGGCTTATGAATTACCAATAAAACCTTCTCCAAATTTACCGAATATGCTTTCGATTTACCTCTATCCTTCTCTTTGTTTGTTTGAAGGAACCATTATGAGTGTTGGACGCGGCACAGATTTTCCTTTCCAGGTATTTGGTCACCCGGCATACGTGAATGAAACGTTTTCATTTACACCGGAGAGTAATGAAGGTGCATCGAATCCGAAATATTCAGGGATTGAATGTAAGGGAGTTGACCTCAGAGATATTGAATACAGGTTTTTCTGGCAAGAACGGAGAATCATCCTGGACTGGCTTATTGAGGCTTACAATAACATGAAAGGGAAAGGAGACTTTTTCAACAGCTATTTTTCAAAACTATCGGGAACACAAGAACTGCAGAAGCAAATTGAATCCGGGGTAAGTCCTGAAGAAATTTATAAAACCTGGGAAGCAGGGTTGAAGGAATATAAAAAAATCAGGAAAAAGTATTTGATCTATAAAGATTTTGAATAATCCTACTAAAAAAATAGTGAAAAAACTATGAAAATAGTTGCAAAACTAAAAAAATAGTAGTATGTTTGTATTATGATAACACTTACCAAAGCTGAAGAACAAATCATGCATATTCTTTGGGATCTGCAAAGGGCAGTGGTTCGGGATGTTTTAGAACAATTACCTGAACCCAAACCGGCTTATAACACTGTTTCGACGGTTATCAGAGTACTGGAGAATAAAGGATTTGTAAGCCACAAGTCCTATGGAACTACCAATGAGTACTATGCTCTTGTCTCAAAAAAAGAATATACAAAGTTCCGTTTTGGGGAATTAATGCAGAAATACTTTAACAATTCATTTCCCCAGATGGCTTCTTTTTTCGCAAAAGAGAATAAGTTAAGTATCCGGGAACTGGAAGAAATGATGCGGGAGATACGGGATGAACTGAAGGAAAATGAAAATAAGTCATGAATGCATTTTTTAACTATCTGCTTCAGACGGCTATTGCACTGGCTGTTTTTCATATGCTATATTGGTTTCTTTTAAGGAAAGAAACTTTTTTCCAGATAAATAGGTTTTATTTTCTGGCAGCTGCTATATTTTGTTTGATTCTTCCAGCTATTAACCGGGCTTTTTTACCTGTTGCTCATGAAATTCCTGCTCTTCGGGTTATTCATGATGGATATGTATATCTGAATGAAATGTTTATTATAGATCCTGTAACTATTAGTCAGGGAAAAAGTATTTTATTTTCCTGGCATGGGGTTGTTTTAATTTTATATCTGACAGGTGTTATTTTACTGGCAGCCCGGCTATTTTATCAGGCAGGATTCCTTATTCATGAAATCAGGAAATACGGTGTCCGGAAAATATTTGGGATGAAAGCAGTGGTCAGCAAACAAATACAAAGTCCTTTCTCCTTTTTCTCGTACATTTTTTTGCATCCTTCTCAGATTAATGAAAGTAATTTGTCGAATATTATTACACATGAAAAGGAACATATAAGACAACGCCATAGTATTGATTTGTTTGTTGTAGAATGTTTGAGTGTTTTTCAATGGTTTAATCCCTTTGTGTGGTTTTACAGAAGGTCGGTTAAGGAAACCCATGAATTTCTTGCCGACCGTGCCGTCATACGACAGGGAATTCCCTTGCAGAATTATCAGAACTTATTGCTCAGGTTTTCCCTGGGACAAACCTATATGGGATTGGTACATACGTTTAATTATTCATTTAGTAAAAAAAGAATGATCATGATGAAAAAAAGTAAATCACCGAATCGAAGGAAATGGCGAGTGTTATTTCTTCTTCCTGTGTTAGTATTGCTTAACCTGGCATTTTCCAATCCTTTTTCCGGAGGAAGTACCTTTGAGGATCAAAAAGGTTCAACAGAAAGCAATCTGGTAAAAGGGAAAGTGACAGCAGAGGATACAGGCAAACCACTACCAGGGGTCAGTGTTATCATAAAAGATACCAATACAGGTACCATAACCGATAAGAACGGGGAATTTTCCCTGGAAGTTAAGGAAGAGAACATAATGCTGTCTGTTTCCTTTATAGGATATGAAACCCTTGTGGTAAAAGCTAAAAAGGGTGAATTTTTAAATATTGTTTTAAAGCGTAAAACAGACAAAAAGGAACTCGATTATCCTGAAAAAAAGTCTGCTACACAATTAAGTTCAATTGATGCTGGTTTATATATAATCGATGGAAAAGAAGTAATAAAAGAAGAAGTAGATAAGTATTTAAGAGATACAGACATTATTCAGTCCATCAGTGTTCTAAAGGGAGAAACTGCAGTTGAAAAATACGGGGAAAAGGGAAAAAACGGGGTGATGATCTTTACAACAAAGGATTATGTTTCCAGCAATTCAAAAAATAGCTATCTGATAAAAGGTAAGGTGCTTGATGATGATACCGGTAAATTTTTACCGGGAGCTAGCATAATAATGTTGAATACAACTAAAGGCACAATTACGGATCTTAATGGTGAATTCTCCTTGCAAGTGGATAAAGAAAAAGTATGGCTGGGGATTTCATATGTCGGATATAAGACTTTAATAGTGGAGGCTAAAGATGGAGAGTATCTCGATCTTAGACTTAAGAGGGGTGTTTATTAACAGTACAACGATCCTCCCCGCCAGAACGATTTGTCGGGCTGGCTGGATCGTTGATTCATGTGTTGCAAACGAACCGGAGCTTCGTTTTACGAGGTTTTACCAGGATAAACCTTCAATGCCTCATCAAGACACTTCATTGCTTTTTCCAGATTCTCAATTTTCAATACATAAGCAATGCGAACTTCCTGTTTGCCAAGTCCGGGCGTTGCATAAAATCCGGATGCAGGAGCAAGCATAACGGTAGCATTATTATACTCAAAATCGCTCAGCAACCATTGTGAGAATTTATCAGTGTCGTCAACTGGTAAGTGAGTTACCGTATAAAAAGCCCCTTTCGGAAGCGGACAAACCACGCCTTCCATTTTATTTAAAGCATCAACCATAAAATTCCGGCGTTCAATATATTCCTGATATACTTCCTTGAAATATTCTGGAGGCGTTTCCAGTGCTGCTTCAGCAGCAATTTGACCAAAGGATGGCGGGCTTAACCTGGCTTGTGCAAATTTCAAAGCTGTCTGAATAATTTCCCTGTTTTTTGTGACCAGTGCGCCTATCCGGACTCCGCATGAACTATAACGTTTGGAAACGGAATCCATCATAACGATTTGTTCATCCACGCCCTCAAGGTGCATAGCAGAGAAATGTGAATGCCCGTCATAGCAAAATTCGCGATACACCTCATCGGAAAAAAGGTAAAGATCATACTTCTTAATGACTTCTTTTAATTTAAATAATTCCTCTTTCGAGTATAAATATCCCGTTGGATTATTCGGATTACAAATGATGATCCCTTTGGTTTTAGATGTGATCAGCCTTTCAAATTCTTCAATTGGGGGCAGTGCGAATCCATTCTGAATCGATGCAGTTACAGGTTTTATTTCAACACCGGCAGCAATTGAAAAACCGTTATAGTTAGCATAATAAGGTTCGGAAATAATCACTTCTTCTCCCGGGTTAAAGCATGACAACATTCCGAATAAAATAGCCTCTGAGCCTCCTGTGGTGATAAGGATCTCATTATGGTCAACATGAATGTCGAGGTTTTGATAATATTTTGCCAATTTCCTGCGGTATGACTCGATACCGGCTGAGTGACTGTATTCGACTACTTTCAGATCGGTATTTCTAATGGCATTAAGGGCAACTTCCGGAGTCGGTATATCTGGCTGCCCGATATTTAAATGATAAACAGTTTTTCCCTTTCGCTTGGCTTCCTCCGCATATGGAACCAATTTTCTGATTGGGGATTCCGGTATACGAATGCCTCTTTCTGATATCTTTGGCATGGTTAAGTTGTTTTTTTACAAAATTAGCTTTATTTCAGGATTTTTTTATGTTTAAAAATAGGGAATAGGGAAATGCTGGAATGTTGGAAAAATGGAATAGTGGAATAGCCGGAATTTT
>DAOVQI010000279.1 GCA_030628785.1 Bacteroidota bacterium | reverse complement strand
GAACCATGATACTGATATTCCTTCAAATTCTTATAGATAGATGCTGTATTATCGAGGATCTGGAGCTCCATACCTGCATAAGCAGCATCCCCTTTCGAAGGAGTCCTGATTCCCAAACCATTATTGGCTCCGGGAGTCAACTGAAACTCAAAGCGAAAAATAAAATCACTATATTCTTTTTCCGTATAAAGATTTCCGTGACCACCTTTATCCGGATAAATCACTATATTCCCATCTTCTACTACATAGTCGGTTTTGTTACCAATCCATCCATCCAGGTTTTTGCCATTAAAAAGTGTAACAAAACCTTCTGCTTTTTCATCTTCAGTAAGTTGATTATGATTGATTCCTGTCAGTTCTTTTATATAAATGTCCCTGAATCCAAGATCTGATCCATGTGCCTGTAACTCTATGGGACCTGTTGGATAAATAGGTTTCTCTCTTTCCCAATAATTTTCAAATACTTCATTATCAACAACCAGTTCACCGTTCAGAAATACAGTAACCTTGTCGCCAATCATTATGATCCGGAACGTATTCCAGTCTCCAATTGGATTATCGGCAACTTTCAATGGCGTACTACGGTGATTTTTATTATTATACAATCCTCCTGAGCCAACCTGAGCGCCAACATTTGTTCTTGAGGTATCCCATATTTGCACTTGCGGTGAACCCCGTAAATAAATTCCACTGTCGCCATTCTTCGTGATCCTCCAGTCAACCAGCAGTTCAAAGTCGCCATAATCTTTTACCGTGCATAGATTAGCACCACGTCCGTTAAACCAAAGAACCCCATCCCGGACAGACCAGTTTTCATGCATCTTTTTATTTGCAACAGATTGTTTGATAGCCAACGTGTCAGGATGCATTTTTGTTCTGCTGACAGGATTTCCTACCAATCCTTTCCAACCACTCAGATCTGTACCGTTAAAAAGCGAAACAAATCCTTCTTCATCCGGCATTTCTCCAAGATATTTTTTTATTTTCTCCCGGTCATAATTGCTTTCCTCCCCTTCAATTATTTGACTAACTTGTTGTAATAATTCCTTTACTATTTTCCCAGTCATTCCGTTTTCTTTTCCGGTTTGTGGTAATGCGATTGACATAACTGACCGGCAGGCAATTTGTGATAAATCCGGATCGTTTAAATATTTACCGGACAAAACCAATGCCGGAAATGTCCTGATATCACCAAGTTTCATTAAAAGCGATTCTTTATTATTGTTGTTTTTTGCCAAGGGCATTATTTCCCTTAACAACAATAATTTTTGTTCCTCAGGGACGGGGGCATTACTTACTTGTGATACATATCCTTCGAATGCAGCATAAACATATTCATCATCGTCAGAGTTTTTACAGATATGATAAAGCTCGCCGGCAGCGCTGATATCTTTCCAGTTTACCAGCGCATTGAAAGCAACCTTTTTCAGATCGTTATCCTTGTTTTCAAATTCTTCGACAACAGTTTGCAAAGCCTCCTTCCTTCCAATTTTTGGCAGAATGTTTAGAATTTTGCTTCGTTGCGTGCCTGTTATTTTTTCAAGATTTTTAAGGAGTATCTTTGATGATTCATCTTTCTCCTCTTTATCTTGTGAAGCCGCAACAATGGCTCGTTGAACTGCCTGTATCTGCTCCCTCCCTTCAATATCCATCAATATATTTATAAGTTTTGGTAAATCCTTATGGGAAACCAAACTTTTCAGGGCCAGGAAAGCTGCTGTACTTACTGATTCGTTTTTGTTTTTTGTTTCTTCAAAAACAATTTTTACGTATTGATTAGCTTTCCGGGTGGCGAACACTTCCAGAAGCGCTGCTTTGCCAAATGAACTCGTTTCAGGAAATGTTTTTGCAATAACAGGAAGCATTTCGTTTTCATTAAACGAAAGCAGGACTTGCTTTACGGTCAGAATTTCATCTTTTCTCTCCGATTTCATAACCTCCAGTAATGGGATCAGTACATCTTCCCGGCCAAGTTTGGCAGCGGCTTTGATGGCTGCAATACGGATTATTCTGTCTTCATTTCTCAAAGCGTCCAGGATAGGTGGTAAGGCTGATTCATCATTGCGGTTACCCAGCATTTGAATAATTTCAGCCTGAACTTCAGGGCTAACCCCTTGCATTTTCCTGACCCATTCATGTGTAACGTTTTCTCCCGGAATAGAGAAAACAAATTGAAGAGCTGCTTTCCGGTAAACCATATTGTTATCATCCATAGCAGAGATCAGTTCTTTCAGTGCCTCCTCTTTTTTAACATCTACCAGGATACCCAGAGCAGCAATCCTGGTATTTGTTTGTTCTTTCAGAGTGCATTTTTTTATTAAATCGAGGCAAATGGATTCACTTTGTGTGATGTTTCCTTCTTCTCCCATTCTCTTTGCAAAAAGGAGGTAAGACTGAACTGCATTCGTTTCTTCATAGACATACCCTGCTTTTTTAGCCGCAAGGGACAGGATTTCTTTTGCAGAGGCATCAGAAATATTTGCCAAAGCAAACAGGCAAACCTTACGAAGTTCTTTATTCGGTGTATCCGAATATTTTCGAATTTTTTTAACGGCAGTTCCTGATTTAAGTTCTCCAAGAGCCTTCACTATGGTAATTTTGCCGGTGCCTTTTGAGGATGACAAGGCTTTTAATAATGCCTTTTCTGCGGGGTATGATTTTATTGAAAGCAAAGCCTGGGTTGCGGGTTCACATAAGCGGTCATCTTTCAGATATTTTCTTAAAGGAGTAACTGCTTCATCTTTTCCGGCAATTTGCAGTTGCCGGATAAAAAAAGCTTTAACTTCTTTATTGGTTGCCTGACTCAGCGCCTTAAGAAAGACCTCTGAACACATTTTTCTTTCCTGTTCAGCTCCCGGTCTGATTACATATTTTGCCAGACTGCCCAAGGCAAACCGTGCCCTGGCATCATTGCCTGTTCCGGGCGGAACGATAAGTTTGGTAAACCGGGTTATTCCATCATGTCCCATTAAGATCATGTCATCCAGTAACTTATTACGATGTTTGGCATTTTTTGCCGGCATTTCGGTAAGTATATCCGCAACTTTTGTCTCAGTGGTTCTTATGTCGGGCTTCTTTTGCGGTTTTGATGTATCTTCCTGAGCAACACAAACCGTTAAGCCCAGAATAAGGAAAAGGAATATGATTGAAAGGATTTTGTTCTTTTTCATTTTGTTTAAAATTTTATCCACGAATTACACTAATTACACTAAAAATTTATCCACGAATTACGCTAATTACACTAATGAAAATTTAATCATTCCCCTGGGTGTTAATTAGCCTTATCATGGATGTTTCATTTTGTTAAATATTTATATCCATGGAGCACGTTTAGGCTGATTAATGAACCGGTTTGCTCCTTCGTCATCAACAAATCGTTGTTTCACCGGATCAAATTCCAGGGAACGGCCCAGCCTTACTGCAATTTTACCTATATTCACAAGGGTGCAGGACCGGTGACCATTTTCTTCGTTCAGGGCAAATTTTTGCCGGTTTCTGACAGCCTGGATAAAATCGGTTACTTGTAGTTCCGGATCGGGAAATGCGGCTAATTTTCTCTTCAATCCAGGAATGTCCGACTCAAAACCTTTGTAAAGTTTTCCTTTTGGCCCCTCAATAAAGGGTGCATTTTTATCTTTGTTTTCCCCATCGAGGATAATTTTACATCCGTCATTATAGGTCATTTCAACACGGCGCCATGGGCCCACGGCATCGGTATGTTGTTGCGGAGAATCCACCTCGATGAACACAGGGCTCGTGTTATCTTTACCCAGTATGTATTGTACAGGGTCGAGATAATGTTGTCCCATATCGCCTAATCCGCCTCCATCGTAATCCCAATAGCCACGGAACTTGGAGTGTACACGTTCCGGATTATAGGGTTTGTATGGAGCCGGTCCTAACCACGTTTTATAATCCAGGTTTTTCGGTACAGGTATAGGTTTTAAATTGGTTTTTCCGACCCAGTAGAATTTCCAGTTAAAGCCTGTGATCCCGCTTACGGTGACTTTCAGAGGCCAACCTAACATTCCGTTCTGCACTAATTTTCTAATTGGTCTTACAGTGGTACCAAAACCGTAAAATTGAGCACGAAACCGGAACCATGTGTTAAGCCTGAAAATACGCCCGTGGTTCCTGACAGCTTCGATAACCTTTATTCCTTCGCCTATGGTTCTGGTCATGGGCTTTTCGCACCAGATATCCTTTCCTGCGGCAGCCGCTGCAACCGACATCAGGGCATGCCAGTGGGGAGGAGTGGCAATATGAACGATATCAATATCGGGTCGTACCAGTACCTCACGAAAATCACTGTATCCCTTTACACCGTTCCCAGCTATTGAAAGGGCATGGTTAAGATGGTTTCGGTCAACATCACAAACGGCAAGGAGTCTGGCTCCTTCATATTTCATGTGTCCGCGGCCCATGCCCCCAACTCCGATCACTGCCTTAGTTAGCTGGTTACTGGGCGCCAGAAAACCATTTCCACCCAGGACATGTCGTGGTACAATAGTGAAAGCGGCAACTGATGTAAGTGATAGTTTAAGAAAATTTCTACGGTTTACCCCGTTGGAAATTCCTACGGGGTTAACCTTGTTGTGTTTTTTCATGATAATATTTGGTTGTTTTAAAAATATTCTATAAAGTTATGTTTTTGTGGCAAAATCACTATCCAAAGACAAGACCATCGGTCTTGGATTATTGTAGTAAAACCGCAATATAAATAAGAATAGAACACGGATGACACGGATGACACGGATTTAAAATATTTATGCATCAAATTTCATTTTCTGT
>DAOVQI010000063.1 GCA_030628785.1 Bacteroidota bacterium | reverse complement strand
ACTCCTGAAAATTACTTCATCGGTCATCAGGCAGGTGGTTCGATGACAACAGGTTTGTATAATTCTTTCTTTGGATACGAGAGTGGATTTTCCAATACCACTGGTGGCCGCAATGTTTTCATGGGTTATAAAACGGGTTATTCTAATACCGAAGGTAGTTATAATGTATTCATGGGGACCAAGGCAGGAAGAAGTAATGTTTCAGGACATTATAATATATTTATTGGCGATAGTGCCGGATATTACAATACAACCGGAAAGCAGAATATTTTCTTTGGAGAAGGAGCAGGGAATTCAAATATTGATGGTTGGGCAAATATATTTCTTGGCACTCATTCCGGTTATGCCAATACTTCAGGTACACATAATTTATTCTTTGGAAATTTTGCCGGTGCTGAAAATACTACTGGTGTGGCAAATGTTTTTCTAGGTGCAAATTCAGGGCAAAATAATACGACAGGAAATTATAACGCCTTTTTGGGCAATTTAACTGGCTATAGTAATACAGAAGGAATAGATAATGTATTTGTTGGTAACCAGGCTGGTCAGGAAAATACAACGGGGGATTATAATACGTTTTTAGGTACCTTTAGTGGTAATAAAAACACAGAAGGATTATCTAATGTTTTTGTTGGAAATAGTGCTGGTTATAGCAACACTGATGGGAAATTCAACGTGTGTTTGGGAACAAATAGCGGGTATAATAATACAAATGGTACCCGAAATACATTTCTTGGTCAGCAGGCAGGAGAAAGTAACACTACCGGGAGTTATAATGTTGCTTTAGGACGGTTTGCAGGGAATACAAATTCGACGGGTGATAATAATGTTTTTATCGGTAATGAAGCGGGCAGGTATTATTCCGGTTCGAATAAGCTTTTTATTGAAAATTCAAGCGCTGGATCTTCCACAGCTTTAATATATGGTGATTTCTACAATGATGAATTACGATTTAATGCAAATGTTGGTATTTGGTCTGCTCCCAGTGTAACATATAAATTATATATTGCTGGTAAGGCATATGCTTCAGAAGGGTGGTATATACCTGCTGCAAAAAGCATGAAAAAAAATATATCTATGTTTCAAGGTGCTTTAGACAAAATAAAGGAATTAAATGGTGTGACATTTAATTGGAATCAAGATGAAAAATCAGAACAAGACTTACCAAATGAGCGACAAATAGGGTTAATTGCGGAAGAAGTACAAAATGCAATTCCTGAATTAGTTAAAAAAGATCCAGATGGAAATCTGGCTATTGACTATTCAAGGTTTTCTGCTGTTTTCATTGAGGCTTTTAAAGAACAACAAAAAATGATTGAGGAATTACAACAGGAAATTCAGGAACTAAAGGAGAAGATAAAGTAAGGTTTTTGGATAAGAGACCCTAAGGGTTTTCCAAACCCTTAGGGTCTTTAACTCGAAATGGTTACTTCCACGGTTTTATTGTTAGTCAGGGTTTGACTTAAAGCTCGCCCGGCTTACGTTAGTCGGACGGGTCAAGCCCTGACTATTTATAAAAACGACTCGGAGAGTCGTTCTACAATGGAAAACCAACTCGTCAGACGACTTCAGTTCGTCTGACGAGTTTTTTTTTATTCAGAATTTCGTAACTTGGTTTTTTTAATCCAATCAACTTCCAATGGAACACCAAAAATATCAAACCATAAAACCCACAACCATGAAAAAATTTCTATTCTTACTGTTCACTATTCACTGTTCACTTCTCACTCTCTTTTCACAGGCTCCACAAAGCTTTAACTACCAGGCAGTAGCCTGGGATAATGCAGGGGAACTAATGAAATCCACGGATCTGACCGTTAGGATAAGCATCTTATCTGAAGATGCAACAACCGGAACCTTGCAATGGGAGGAAACCCATTCCGCAACCACCAATGAATTTGGCTTGTTTACGCTTCAAATTGGTGCCGGTACCAGGACCAATGGTTTAGCAACCAATTTTTCTGACATAATCTGGGGATTGGCATACCATTTTTTGAAAGTTGAAGTTGATGCGGGCAACGGTTATGAAGACATGGGAACCACCCAGTTGCTCCCGGTTCCCTATGCTCTGAATGCAAGATCGGTTTCATCCCTTAAAATGTTAAACATCCAGGAAATCCCAGGTAATCATCCTGATTCTGCCTTGTTTGAAGTAAAGAACCAGGAAGGAAATACCGTTTTTGCGGTATATAATGAAGGGGTAAGGGTATATGTTAATGACAATCCTGTAAAAGGCAGCAAGGGAGGATTTGCCGTTGGTGGATTCAGGGCATTTAAGGGAGAAACCAATGAATATTTAAGGGTTACTGCCGACAGTGTAAGAATCTATATTGAAGACAGCGGATCAAAAGGTATGAAGGGAGGTTTTGCAGTTGGCGGATTCAGTGCATTCAAAGGTTTAACCAATGAATACATGAAGGTAAGTTCGGATAGCGTAAGGATCTATGTGGATGATACGGGTACGAAAGGCGCTAAGGGAGGTTTTGCCGTTGGTGGCTACAGCGCTTTCAAGGGACAAACCAACGAATACTTGCGGATCTCACCCGACAGCGTCAGGATATATATTGACGAAGCAGTTGCCAAAGGTAGCAAAGGAGGATTTGCCGTTGGGGGGTTTAGTGCGTTTAAAGGGACCATTACCGATTTCATGCATATGACCCCGGATAACTATTTCATAGGACATTTGGCCGGAAGTTCCATCACCGAAGGATTGTATAATTCATTCATCGGGTATGAAGCAGGAGTTAGTACAACAACCGGAAGCAGCAATGTTTTTATTGGCCATGAATCGGGACTGGAAAATCTGAATGGGAACTGGAATGTTTTTATCGGGAACAGTACAGGACAAAACAATACAACCGGGTTTTCAAATATTATTATTGGCGATGGTTCAGGGGAGTTCAATTCCGAAGGATACGGAAATGTTATCATGGGAGACTGGGCCGGCAGATACAATACCACTGGGAACCAAAATGTGTTTATTGGTGTGGAAAGCGGACATCTGAACGATACAGGAAGCTACAATGTGTTTATTGGTGAATCTGCCGGATATTCAAATAAGTACGGTGAGGACAATGTTTTTATCGGATCGAGTGCTGGATATAGTAACAATACCGGGAGCTACAATGTTTTCATGGGCTCAACTGCAGGCGAAAATAATCTGACAGGAGATGCAAACGTGTTTATTGGCGAAACTGCCGGTAATTCCAATACTACCGGAAACTACAATGTTTTCCTGGGGGAGGGATCCGGATATACCAACTCCATAGCCATTTCTAACGTTTTTATCGGACTGGAAGCAGGATATTATACAACCACCGGAAGTTACAATGTTGCCCTTGGCACCCTGTCTGGAAACAGCAATACTACCGGGGAAGGAAATGTTTATCTGGGCCAGGAAGCAGGACATGATAATATAATAGGCAGCTATAATGTTGCTATAGGCTCGCTAAGCGGTTTTTCCAATACCGACAGCAATAATGTTTATATCGGGTTTGGGGCTGGGTATAACAATGTATCCGGTAAAAACAACATCTTTATTGGTTATGAGGCAGGGGTGAACGAGACAGGATCGAATAAATTATATATTGACAATTCAGGTGCATCAGCCGATGATGCTTTAATTTATGGCGATTTTGAGCTTGGTTACCTGAGTTTTGATGCGGATGTGGATATTACGTGGGATCTGGATGTTGGAGGGGATATTGCTGCGGTAGGTACAGTTACTCCATCCGATGTAAGATGGAAAAAAAATGTTATTACTTATGAAAATGCACTTGATAAGGTAATGGAACTTCGGGGTGTTACATTTGAATGGAAAACTGAGTTAGATATGAAACGAAAATTTCCAGATAAACCTCAGATTGGTGTAATAGCACAGGAAATTGAAAGTGTTATTCCTGAAGTGGTTAAAACGAACGATGAAGGATATAAATTAGTTGATTATGCCAAACTAACCGTTGTACTAATCGAGGCTATGAAGGAACAGCAAAGGATGATTGAACAACTACAGAAGGAGAACCGGGAATTGCTGCAATTGAAGCAAGAAATTAAGGACCTGAAAACAGGTCTTGGATTGGCTGGAAATGATTAGTCAGGGCTTGACTTGAAGTCAAACCCTGACTATTTTTATTTGGAGCAGAACCCCGTGAGGGGTTAAACAACAATAGCCCGGGCGAAGCCCGGGGTAAGGATACATCGAAGAATACCGGTTCAACTGCCTTCCTTCATCAGGGAGAAATAGCTTCATAGGGCCTGACTTTCTATTTTGAGACCCTAAGGGTTTACAAAACCCTTAGGGTCTGTTAGATAAGGCCTTACTATTTTTCTTATTACTTAACCCTGACAGGGTTTGGAACCCCTGTCAGGGTTGATTAAAAGAGTGATGGGGAATTATTATCGGTATAGCCGGTATCTTCTGCTAATTTGCCCCCATAGGATGCTTGTACCGCCAACTGGTCACACCGTTCATTTTCCGGGTGATCAGCGTGTCCTTTTATCCATACGAAGTTCACCTTGTGTTTCCGGTAAACGGTTAGAAATCTCTTCCACAGATCCGGGTTTTTCTTTTTTTTGAATCCCTTCCTTTCCCATTCAAACAACCAGTTCTTTTCAACCGCATCGGCAACATACCGGGAGTCAGTATAGATGGTTACCTTACTGTTTTCTTGTTTTAATTTTTCAAGGGCAACAATTACGGCCAGCAATTCCATCCTGTTGTTGGTTGTTAACCGGTACCCCTGCGAAAGTTCCCTCCGGTGATCTCCTGAAATCAGAACAATCCCATATCCACCTGGCCCCGGATTGCCGCGGGCGGCACCATCGGTATATATGATTATTTTATTGGGCATTGCCTAACTGGATTCCCGTGTTGGAAAGAAAAAGTTTAATAGCAATGGCAAGAAGGATAATCCCGAAAAATTTTCTCATGATGTGCAAACCGGTGGGTCCCAGGATCTTTTCGAAAAACAGGATTGCTTTCAGAACCAGGTAAACTATAATAATATTCATTAAAAGGGCTATGGCAATGTTCCACATTGCAAATTCTGCCCGTAAGGACAAAAGGGTTGTGATAGACCCTGCTCCGGCAACCAGCGGGAAGGCAATTGGGAATATGCTTCCTTTAGCAGGAGAATCCTGTTTGAAGAACTGGATTCCTAAAACCATTTCCAGTGCTAAAAACAAGAGAATAAATGATCCTGCAATGGCAAAAGAAGAAATATCCACACCGAAAATTTTCAACAGGGGTTCTCCGATAATAAGAAAAGAAAGCATAATAACGAAAGCTACGATACTGACCTTCCCTGCTTCAATTTTTCCATTCTTGCTTTTGATATCCACAATAATAGGAAGAGATCCGAAGATATCAATAACCGCGAACAGAACCATGAAAGCAGCTAATATTTCAACCAGGCTTATCGGCATAGTGATTTGCTAAATATTTGGGCAAAGATAAAAAAATCCGCCGGACCACGACAAGCGGTCGGACGGATTTAATGTGTCTCTTTTAAGTATTTATAAATTTATTCAATAACGGTCATCTCTTCGATCAGGTGACTTGCGCCGGCAAATTTATCGATGATGAATAAAATATAACGCGCATCAACACAAATGGTTTTCTGGAATTCAGGTTCAAAGGCAATATCACCGCTCATTCCTTCCCAGTTACCGTCGAATGCAAGCCCGATCAGCTCCCCGTTGGCTCCGATTACCGGACTTCCGGAATTTCCCCCGGTAATGTCATTGTTTGTAATAAAACATACCGGCATGGTACCGTTTTTCCCATAACGGCCATAATCTTTATTTTCATAAAGCTCTTTTAGTTTCGGTGGCACTATGAATTCGTAATTATCAGTATCCTCCTTTTCCATTACACCTTTTAGCGTTGTATAATGTTTATAGACTACTGCGTCCCGGGCGGAATAATCACTTACCGTACCGTATGTAAGCCTCATTGTAGAATTAGCATCAGGATAAAAAACCCTGTCTTTTTCCATTTCCATCAGTCCGGCGATGAATAAACGCTGACTTTTCCGCAGATCTTCTGAAATGGTTCTATATTTCAAACCTATTTCAGTGAGTTTAGTCATAATGGGTTCAGTCATCTTAAATGCCAGGTCTTTTGTCAGGGATTTCAGTTCAGGCTTGTTGAGAAATTCATTGAATCTTGCCTTATCGGCAAATATTGATTTTGTGAATAAATCATCAGAAAACTTCCCGAGATCACCCTTATATTTTTTTTCAATTATTGAAAAACTGGCGGGATGAAATTCTTTCGGGGCATCCTTTATGAAATATTCAAACATGGCTATTGTGATTTTTTTGTCGGTCGGCAAATGATAATCTTTAAAATGTCGCTCCGCCCTGCTTTTAAGGCGTGATACGATTTTATCGATTTCTTCTTTATTTTCATGATCATCTTCCAACAATCGATACAACTGATTCATCTGTGTTGTAAAGGAAATTATCTCACTTCCTCCAAGCAGCGATTCATAAATATACTGGTTTGCATATGCGTACTTCCTTCTTTCAGTATAGACTTTTTCAATGATTTCAAGTACCTGGCCGTATTTTTCTTTTCGTTTATCATCCTCACTGAGCCATTTCAGGAAACGATCCTCTGTTTCCTGCTTTTTTATCAGCACATTCATCCTTTTCAATTCCCGGATCTGACCAATTGAATACTTCCAGGAATTGCTGCTTCCCTTGTATTTTGCTGCATACTTCAGGCGAATAGCAGGATCAGCATTCATGTCCGTATTCATTAATTCAAGTTTCTTCCCCCGTATCTTTATCCTGTTGGGATGGGTGATTTCCATAAGTTCTTTAACACCGAATGATGTCATATACCTGGTTGTTCTGCCGGGGTAACCCAATATCATGGCGAAATCACCATTATTTGCACCTTTAATGGATACAGGCAAATAATGTTTGGGTTTATAGGGAATATTCCCGGGAGCATATTCAGCCGGTTTTCCGTCGGGGCTCATATAGATTCTAAACAGGCAAAAATCAGCTTTGTGGCGGGGCCACATCCAGTTATCTGTCAGGCTACCGAAATCGCCAATTGAAACTGGCGGGGCACCGACAAGCCTTACATCTTTGTATCTTTCAAATACTAATAAATAAAACTGATTTCCTCCGAAAAAATTCCTGACCCTGGATTCATAATGAGTGCCTTCGGTGGCTTCTTTTTGAAGCTCCTGGCTGACTTTCCTGATAGTATCTCCTCTTTCTCTTTCTGTCATTTTTTCATTCAGCTTAGCATTTATCCTGTCTGTTACATCTTCCATACGGACCAAAAAGGTTACAGATAATCCCGGGTTTGTCAGTTCTTCTTCTTTTGTTCTTGCCCAGAAACCATGTTTCAGGTAGTCGTTTTCCATTGTGCTGTGTGATTGAATACGACCGTAACCACAATGATAATTTGTCAGTAACAAGCCATCTTTTGAAATAACATCACTGGTACAACCTCCACCAAATATGGGAATGGCATCTTTCAGGCTGGACTGGTTAATGCTGTAAATTTCTTCAGCCGAAAGCTGAAGACCCATTTCCTGCATTTTTTTAATGTTCAGCTTTTTAATAAGAACGGGCAGCCACATCCCTTCGTCAGCCTGAAGAAAGGAATTTGAAAGGAATAGTAATCCGGTTAAGAGAAAAATTGTTTTTTTCATATTTCAGTTTAATAGACTAATGTCATCTCATCAACCAGGTGTTTAGCACCGGCAAACTTATCCATGATAAATAATACATACCGGATATCAACGTTTATGCATTTCTGGAGTTCGGGTTCAAAAGCAATATCTCCACTCATCGCTTCCCAGTTACCATCGAATGCCAGACCAATCAGTTCGCCGTTACCATTAATAACAGGGCTTCCTGAGTTTCCTCCTGTGATATCGTTATTGGTGGTAAAACATACAGGCATTACACCGTCTTTTCCATAAACACCATAATTTTTCTTTTCATATAACTCCTTCAACTTTTCTTCAACCACAAATTCAAAGTTATCCGGATCTTCTTTTTCCATAACCCCCTTAAGGGTTGTCAGATGGCTATAATGAACTGCATCCTGGGGATCATAATCACCAACGGTTCCATAAGTAAGCCGCATAGTGAAGTTTGCATCAGGGTAGAAGACTCTATCCTTATGCATTTCCATTAGTCCTGCAATATAAAGCCTGCTGCCTTTGGCTAAATCGGTATCGAACTCCGCGGCTTTCTTCTGTAATTCCATAAATTTTTCAAAGATGGAACGGGAAGCTTTAAGGCCAGGATCCTTATCCAGAATCTTTTTAGTGGGTTTATCCAGGAAGGTTTTATGCTTGGTTTTATCCACAAAAATCGATTTGTCAAACATGGCATCAACAAACTTATCGTAATTGCCTTTGTACTTGCTCCGGATATCATTAAAGATGGTTGGTTGATATTCTTTTTTTACATCCCGGGCATAAAGATTGAACATCGCTTTTGCAATCTTACGGTCAGTGGGGGGGTTATAATCTTTGAAAAAACCTGCAGTACCGGCTTTAATTCTTTCCACCTGAATGTCAATGTCTTCCTGGTTTCTTTCTTCAAGTGCTTCATATAAACCATTTGCTCTTTGGGCGGCAAATATTATTTCACAGCCCCTTAATAAACATTCCATGAGGTATTGGTTTGCATGGTTATATTCTTTTCTGGCTTCAATTGAATTTTTTATAAGATTCAGTGCTTCCCCGTATTTTTGTTTCCTTTCAGGATCAGCATCGACCCATTTGCGGAACTTGTCTTCCAGATACTGTTTCTTGTCTTTTATTTTTAACCGTTTCAATCCCTGACTCTGGCCAATGGAAAATTTCCAGTAATTGGTGGACCCAAAATATTTTGAAGAATACTGGATCCTGACCTTATCATTTGCCAGCATATCTTCAAGCATAATGTCCTGCCTGATCCCCCTGATCTTTATCCGGTTTGGATGAGTGATCTGAAGAACTTCATCAATCCCATAGGAGGTCATATACCGCTGAGTGCCACCCGGATAACCCAGAACCATTGCAAAATCACCTTTTTCAACTCCTTTTATGGAAACAGGTAAGTAATGTTTTGGTTTCAGGGGTATGTTTTCGGTTGAATAATCAGCGGGTTTTCCGCCGGGACCGGAATAGATCCTGAATACGCTAAAATCCCCTGTATGCCTTGGCCACATCCAGTTGTCGGTATCAGAACCGTATTTTCCGATAGAGGAAGGAGGCGCTCCAACCAACCGTACATCATTATACCTTTCATAAACCAGGAGGTAAAAATAATTCCCTCCGAAAAAGGATTGAACCCTGGCAGAATAATGATTACCCTCGGTTGCTTCATCCTCGATCTGACTGCTGATTTCACGAATCTTGTTGTATCTTGTTTCTTCCGTCATGTCATCTGTTAATTCAGAATTGATTCTCTCTGAAACATCTTCTATCCTGACAAGAAAAGTGACAAACAATCGCGGATTGGGTAACTCTTCCTCTTTTGACATTGCCCAGAAGCCGTTTTTAAGGTAATCGTGTTCAACCGAACTGTGTGCCTGGATGCGTCCGTAACCACAATGATGGTTGGTCAATAATAAACCCTGATCTGAGACTATTTCGGCCGTACAACCTCTGCCAAAGATGACAACTGCATCCTTTAAGCTTGATTGGTTGATACTGTAAATTTCTTCAGCAGTTAATTTCAGACCCATTTTTGTCATGGTGCCCATATTAAGTTTTTCAAGGAAAGGCAGAAGCCACATCCCTTCGTCGGCTTTTACCAGAAAACTAAAGATGATCAGAAAACTAAAGAGTAGAGAAATGATTTTTTTCATTTTATTTGGTTTTAGAGATTTGTTAATATATTATGAATTTGTTGTGGAATGCAAAGATAAATTTTACCCTGTTATTAACAAAATCATAACTAATCAGCGTATTGAGAGAAAAGGATGAAAAGTTATATGTTATAAGTTATAAGTTAATTGTTATTAGTTAATTGCTGGGTACTGGCCTGCCACATGAAATGCGACGAAGGAGCATATTTCACTGTGGGTGCTGGGTACTAGTAGAGCGTTTCGTAATTAATATGGCAATAAATAAACATTAATCAGAAATTTAATTAATCTAATTAACCTAATTGACCTAATTTCTAAATAAATCACAAAAACCAAGTCACAATTGGGTTATTTGGAATTTGGGTATTATTTAGGTCATCCGCCTAGGCGGATAGAAATTAGAGTAATTAGAAATTTATTCAATTTGATATGTTATTTCAAGAACGAATTACTAGATAAATATGTACTCCTTATCCTAATGAACCATATTTCCTGTTACATTTGTCGTGAAATGGAAAGTCATCAAAAACCGGATATCCGCAATCTCGAGCTGGAAGAGATCAGTGAGTTTTTCCTTCAGAGGGGAGAAAAAAAATTCCGGGCAAAGCAGGTTTATGAATGGTTATGGGCAAAAGGATTAACCCATTTCGAAGAAATGACCAATTTGTCTAAGCCATTGCGTACTGTACTGGCTCGAAATTTTAGCATTCATCCGGTCAGGATAAACAACGTTCAGCTTAGTAAAGACGGAACGATAAAATCGGGATTTCTTTTATACGATGACAATGTCGTGGAAGGAGTTTTAATTCCCACTAAAGCAAGGGCCACAGCTTGTATCTCTTCCCAGGTTGGGTGTTCGCTGGCATGCAGCTTTTGTGCTACGGGCAAGCTGAAATTCCGCAGGAATTTAGAGATCGGGGAGATCTTTGATCAGGTTACTATCATTCGAAAACAGGCAAATGAGCAACTGAACCGTCAACTCACCAACATTGTATTGATGGGAATGGGGGAACCCCTGCTTAATTATGCCAACGTGTTGAAAGCAATGAACAGGGTTTCCTCATTAGAGGGATTGGGAATGTCTCCCCAGCGCATTACCCTGTCGACGGTGGGTATATCTAAAATGATAGAAAAATTAGGTGATGAAAAGGTGAAGTTTAACCTTGCCCTGTCGTTACATGCAACTAACGATAAAAAGAGAGAAAAAATTATTCCAGGAAACAGAACGAATTCTCTTGATTCGCTTTCTAAAGCACTTGACTATTATTATTCCAAAACAAAGAACAGGGTCACATTTGAGTATTTGTTGCTGAGGGATTTTAACGACACACTTCAGGATGCAAAGGAATTGGCTGAATTTTGCAAGGT
>DAOVQI010000141.1 GCA_030628785.1 Bacteroidota bacterium | reverse complement strand
TATAACACAAGGGCTACAGTGCAGTAATAATAAAGCTGGATTCAATGATAAAAAGTATAGAAATAGCCAGGAAATAACAATGGAATGTATAACAGGAAAGGTATGTCTAAAAAATAAAAAAATGAGACAAATTGAATTTAATAAGTCTAAAATGAGCAGTCAAATCCCTTAGCCTCAGCCCTTGCCCTGTGAAATAGTGGCGGAGCCACTACTGCGGAGCAGTATTTCACAGGGTGAACCTTAGCCTTTAATACGAGAATGATTATTAAAAATTTAAGTTTGTTTTGATATCCTTCACATTCAATTGCAGTGTCACTTCCCCCCTGAAATTATTCTCTTCAACTGAATAACTTATATCAAATGATTTCTTCCATCTGATTTCCTGGAATTTGTGTGCCTGGCTAAAGGCGATAGCAGAAATTGGTTTATTGGGATCCTGATCCTGGACCAACTCAAGTTTTAAATGCTCAGCCGAAGCTCCGACTACCCTGCTTGTCCCATAATCATAAACATTCCGTGAAACAAATACAGGCGCCATATTTCCCGGGCCAAAAGGTTCAAACCGTTTTAATTCCTGAAAGAATTTATCCGAGATATCACGAAATTCAATTTCAGCATCAATTTCTACTTTCGGTATGAGTTGTTCATCTGTGATGGTCCGGTTAACCACTTCCTCAAATCTTTGCTGAAAAGCCGATACATTTTCTTTTTTCAATGTTAAACCTGCTGCATACATATGGCCTCCGAAATTCTCCAGCAAATCACCACAAGCATCAATCGCCTTGTAAAGATCAAACCCCAGAACAGACCTGGCCGATCCTGTCGCAGAACCATTTGATTCGGTTAGAATAATCGTTGGCCTGTAATAGGTTTCAATCAACCGGGAAGCCACAATCCCAATAACACCTTTATGCCAAACGGGATTATATAATACCGTTGATCGGCTATTTGAAAGTTTCGGATCACCGGCAATCATTTGCAGTGCTTCCCGGGTAATATCCCGGTCGATATCTCTTCGTGTTTTATTATAATCATCGATCCTGTCACCCATTTCCTTAGCCATCGCATCATCCCTGGAAACCAGAAGATCAACAGCCTTGCTTCCGGACTCTATCCTTCCTGCCGCGTTTATCCTGGGTCCGATTTTAAACACTACATCATTCACCGAAAGCTCCTTTCCTGTCATTCTTGATATTTTAATAATCGATGACAAACCTATTCTTGGTTCGGTATTCAACCGCTTCAACCCAAAATAGGTAAGCACACGGTTTTCACCGGTAACGGGAACAATATCTGAAGCTATGCTCACAGCTACAAGATCCAGGTATGGAATGAGTTCATCAAAGGGAATCTCATTGATCTTCGCGTAAGCCTGAAGGAATTTAAACCCAACTCCGCACCCAGACAGATCTTTATACGGATAATTGCAATCGCTTCTTTTTGGATCCAGTACAGCAACAGCATTAGGTATTTCGTCACCCGGCAGGTGATGATCACATATTATAAAATCGATATCTTTACTGTTGGCATACTCTACTTTCTTAATGGCTTTGATGCCACAATCGAGGGCAATGATCAGGGAATAGTTATTCTCTGCAGCGTAATCAACTCCTTCAAACGATATTCCGTATCCCTCCCTGTACCGGTCAGGAATATAATACCCGAGATTATCATACCTCTCTTTAAAAAAAGAATAAATCAATGCCACTGAAGTAGTCCCGTCCACATCGTAGTCACCGTATATCAGGATCCTTTCATTTTTTTCTATTGCAGTGCTTATGCGGTCGACGGCGATGTTCATATCCTTCATTAAAAACGGATCATGAAGATCAGACAGCTCAGGCTCGAAAAATGCCTTTGCCTCTTTTTTATTTTTTATTCCTCTCTGCAGGAGGAGATTGGCAATGTTTTGATCAACATCTAAACCATTTGCTAAATTTTCGATTTCCGCAAATTCTGCCTTTTCTTTTATGGTCCAAGTTTTTTCCATCCTGATATATTAACCTGAAAAATTACTTTCGGTGAAGTCGTTAGGCCAAGTTACTTGCCATCGCTCACGCGGTTTAGTTGACTAACCTCATGCTAAAAACATCAGCAATATTTCGTTTGAGCAGGTCTTTAACTTCATTCATATCCGGCTTAATTCCTATCTCTTTTTCAAGGGAAGTAACTCCTTTGTCTACAAACCCACATGGATTGATTTGATTAAAATACGACAGGTTAGTGCTTATATTGAAGGCAAACCCATGCATGGTGACATAACGGCTTGCCCTTACTCCTATTGCACATATCTTCCTGGATTTATTTTTGATCTCCGAATCCAGCCATACTCCTGTCCCATTGGTCATCCGTTCACCCTTCAAACCAAAATTTCCAAGTGTACGGATCACAGATTCTTCCAAACCGGTAATGTATTGTTTTATTTTTAATCTAAAAACTTCGAGATCAAGGATTGGATAGCCTACAATCTGACCGGGTCCGTGATAGGTGATATCCCCTCCCCTGTTGATTCGGTAAAAACCGGCATGTCGTTTTTTTAATTGAATTTGATCAATCAGCAGGTTGCTTTCCGATCCATTCCTGCCAAGAGTATATACATTTGGGTGCTCGCAAAAGATCAGGTAGTTGTTTATCCGGTCAGGATTTCTGTTGCTTTGGTTCCCTCTTTTTTGAGACACCACTTCCTCAAAAAGCCTTTCCTGGTAATCCCAGGTTTTCTTATAATCCACTAAACCCAGATCTTTAAATATGACCTTTGTTTTCATAAACTGTATTGTAACTATTCTCCTCCCAAAGGGATCCCTCCGGGGGAAGGAGTCCCATGAACAGTTTTCAAGAGTCTCCTTTTTTGTGTTATAGGTTAAAAGTTATAAGTTATAAGGAGGCTGTGGACTACCAACCGATGACTTTACTTTTCTACTGCAACTGTTACTGCCACTTTCCCAGTATCCAGTATCCAACAACCAACATCCATTATCCGGTATCCAGAACTCAGCATCCAGCATTTTTCAGTTATCATATAACTTATAACATATAACATTTAACATTTCACCATATTCAGTTTTTTTCATCCCAATACACTGATAAGTTATACTGTATCAAATAAAACCCCCAACACTATGCCTCAACATGCCTTTCGGCACGATAAGACGACCGCACCAGCGGACTGCTTTCAACAAACCGGAATCCTTTTTCCAGTCCAATGTTCCGCAAATCTTCAAATTTCTCAGGAGATACATATTCCTTTACGGGATAATGAATAAGTGTGGGTTGCAAATATTGACCAATGGTAAGTATTTTACAACTTACATTAATCAAATCATCCATTGTCTCCGGAATCTCATTCCATGTTTCCCCCAAACCCAGCATAATTCCCGACTTAGTTGTTTTACCTTGCTCAGAAATGTATTGAAGGACACCTAAACTCCGGTCATAATCTGACCTGCTCCTTATTTTTGGGGTTAACCTTCTTACTGTTTCCACATTATGGGAAATAACTTCAGGCCCGGCATCAATAACTTTTTGAATATCTTTTTCTTTACCCCTGAAATCAGGGATTAGGGCTTCCATGGTGGTACCGGGGTTTGCCTTTTTTATCGCATGTATGACTTCAGCCCAAAAGGCAGCGCCTCCATCTTCCAGGTCATCCCGGTCGACCGAAGTAATTACACAATGCTTTATACCCATTATCCTTATCGAATTAGCTAACCGGCGTGGTTCATTCCTGTCAACCGGAAGAGGCTTCCCTGTTTTTACCGAGCAGAACTTACAGGAACGGGTGCATATATCCCCCAGTATCATAAAAGTAGCGGTACCTGCATTCCAGCATTCACCGATATTCGGACAGTTTCCACTTGTGCATATGGTATGCAGACTATTCTTTTTAACAAGGTTTTTCAACCTGGGGTAGGTATTGCCACTTGCTCTTTCCATCTTCAGCCAGGAAGGAAGTCTTCGTTTTCGTTCCCCGTTTATCTCCTTCATCAACTCGTTTTTTATATGCGAATGCAAAATTACACTAAATATTTTCATTCGGTTATTAATTTTAAAGAATCATCTGTAAGAACTTTTTTCCTGATAAGTTATATCTTTGCATAAAATTAAAAATCAGGAACATGAGCACTGCCGGAAAAAGCGAGCAGGAAAAAATTCGCAGGGAATCACTCGAAGAAATCAGGAAACTGGGGATTGATCCCTATCCTTCAGAAGGCTATGAAGTAAGTACATACTCCAAAGAAATTCTCGAACATTACGATCCGAAAAAAAATAATTTCCGGGATGTGAGTCTGGCAGGAAGGATCATGAGCCGGAGGATAATGGGTAATGCATCCTTTGCCGAGATCCAGGACAGCAAGGGTAGAATCCAGATCTATGTCCGCAGGGATGATATTTGTTCAGGTGAAGATAAAACCCGTTACAATATATTCTTCAAAAAACTGCTCGACATCGGTGATATTATTGGTGTAAAAGGCTATGTCTTTAAAACACAAATGGGTGAAACAACCATACATGTTAAGGAATTAGAATTGTTGTGTAAATCTCTGCGTCCATTACCGATTGTAAAAGAGAAAGATGGAAAAACCTGGGATGCTTTTACCGATATGGAACAGCGTTACCGGAACAGGTCGATGTACCTGGTGGTTAATCCACACATCAAGGATGTTTTTTTTAAAAGAACGCAAATTATCAATTCCATCCGGAATTTCCTGAACCAAAAAGGTTATCTGGAGGTAGAAACTCCGGTCCTGCAGCCGATTTATGGAGGCGCTGCAGCAAAACCGTTTGAAACCCATCACAATAAACTGAATCAGACCCTGTACCTGCGGATAGCCAATGAATTATATCTGAAGCGTATCATTGTCGGCGGATTTGACGGGGTTTATGAATTTGCCAAAGACTTCAGAAACGAAGGTATGGACCGTTTCCACAACCCGGAATTTACACAGATGGAGATCTATGTTGCCTATAAGGATTATTACTGGATGATGAAGCTATTCGAGGAAATGATCGAAAAAGTGGCACTGGATCTTCATGGTACCACAAAAGTTAAGGTTGGGGACACGGTTATCGATTACAAAAGACCATGGAAACAACACACCATGTTTGAAGCCATAAAAGAGCATGCAGGTGTTGATATATCAGGCATGGATGAAAAAGAACTTTATAAAACAGCTGAAAAACGGGGTGTAAAGGTGGATGATACAATGGGTAAAGGAAAGCTGATTGATGAGATCTTCGGAAAAACCACCGAGCCGAAATTGATACAGCCCACTTTTATTCTCGACTACCTTGTTGAGATGTCGCCACTGAGCAAAAAACACAGAACCAAAGAAGGGTTGGTGGAACGGTTTGAAGCCATTATAAACGGAAAAGAATTATGCAATGCTTTCTCAGAGTTGAATGATCCGGTCGATCAGCGAGAACGGTTTGAGTATCAGCTTCAGTTGGGCAAACGGGGTGATGAAGAAGCCATGGTATTGGATGAAGATTTTTTAAAAGCCCTGGAGATCGGCATGCCCCCCACAGCCGGATTGGGTGTGGGAATCGACAGGCTCACCATGCTTATGACAGACCAGCCTTCCATCCAGGATGTGATCTTCTTCCCGCAAATGAGGCCACTTGCCAGTCAGCAGTCCACAGTCGGCAGTCCGCAGTCTTATATCGAGCTTGGCATTCCAGAGGAATGGATTCCGGTGTTGCAGGATTTGGGGTATACCACGGTGGAGAAGTTAAAGGAGGTGGAGAAGCCGGGTAAGTTGGCCAATGATTTGAATGGATACAATAAGAAAAATAAGTTGGGATTGAAAGGATTGAGTCCGGAGGAAGTGGCGGGATGGCTTAAGGCTTAAAACGAATAAGGGTGCTAGGTACTGGGTCCTCGGTCCTAGGTACTAGGTTATTGATTTTAGAACACCCATTAACGATTTAAGATTTTTGATTTACTTCTTAAATCGACATTCGTTATTCGATATTCGTTATTTAAAAACTCCTCAGCTCAACTTGGCTCCTCGCTAAATTAGTCCACTGGACTAATTCTTTACGCTCGGCCCTGTCTTCTATTTGTTTTGGTTCCCATCTACTTGACTTTGCCTTCAGATTGTTGTAACTTGCAGATAATTCACAACTAGACCTATTGATCATTAAAGCAATAAGCAAAATATTGTTATTCATGTTTACTGTGGTTTTATTATGTCAATGTGAAAAGGATGAACCAAACCCTGAAGTTAAAATCCATGATGACAATTTTTTAAATGCACTGATAGAACTGGGAGTTGATACAGATGGAGATAGCATTATTAGTCCTGCGGAAGCTGAGGCTATTACATTTTTAAATGTTAATGGAAGGAGTATTTCAGATATGACAGGTATTCAAGCATTTGTCAATCTTGAGGTTCTTTATTGTGCTGGCAACCAATTAACCACCCTGGATGTTTCAAATAATACTGCTTTAATAGAGTTGAATTGCGGGAGTACCCAACTTACCACCCTGGATGTTTCTAATAATACTGTTTTAATAGAGTTGAATTGCTATAATAACCAATTAACTACTCTGGATGTTTCAAATAGTACTGCCTTAGAAAATTTGAGTTGCCATGATAACCAATTAACCATCCTGAATGTTTCGTATTGTACTAATCTACGGTTACTAAAATGTAATTATAACAAATTAATCACGTTGGATGTTTCAAATAGTACTGCCTTAGAATGGTTGGTTTGCTGGGATAACCAATTAACCAGTTTGGATGTTTCAAATAATACTGCTTTAATAGAGTTGAGTTGCTGGGATAACCAACTAACCACCCTGGATGTTTCAAATAATACTGCTTTAATAGAGTTGAATTGCTATTATAACCAATTAACTACTCTGGATGTTTCAAATAATACTGCATTAGAAAATTTGTGTTGCCTTCAGAACCAATTATCAAGCTTGGATGTTTCTAACAATACCGCCTTAGAAAGGTTATCTTGTGGAGGAAACCAATTAACCTCTCTGGATGTTTCTAATAATACTGCTTTAACGTATCTGTATTGTGCTTTGAGCCATCTAACAACATTGGATGTTTCAAATAATACTGCTTTAATAGAGTTGAATTGCGGTTATAACCAATTAACTACCTTGGATGTTTCAAATAATAGTGTCTTAGAATATTTGGGTTGCCGTGATAACCAATTAACTACTTTGGATGTTTCAAATAATAGTGTCTTAAAAAGTTTGGATTGTAGTATTAACCAACTGACCGCTCTGGATATTACTAATAATACTGCCTTAGAATTATTGTTTTGCGGTTGGAACCAATTAACCAACCTGGATGTTTCTCTTAATACTGCGTTAAAATGGTTACGATGCAATACTAACCAATTAACTACTTTGGATGTTTCAAATAATACTGCATTAGGTACAGGACCGTATTTAGTAACTGATCTTAATATATCCCAAATGCCTACATTATATCAAGTTTGTGTTTGGACGATGCCATTTCCTCCAGCTGGAGTTAGTGTAGATACAACCGGAAGTCCAAATGTATATTTTACAACGGATTGTAGTAAATAAATCACTAAAGCATCAGGGCAGTCCTTACCGGGTAGCCTTTTCTTGCTCTACATTTTTCATGGAATAAATAGTGAACAGTGATCAGTGATGAGTGACGAGTTTTTTCTTTGTAGCGGGGGCACAACCTTATAAAAAAACGGATTGTAGTAAATAAATCACTAAAGCATCAGGGCTGTCCTTACTAGGTAGCCATTTTTGACTCATCATTAAGGTTTTTTTGACTGTATCTTTCAATTGTTGTAACTTACAGATTATTATTAGCTAACACTGTTCATCATGAAAGCAATACTCAACATATTGTTAATTATAAGGTCTATGCCTTCTTTGTATAAAGTCTGTGTATGGGAAATGCCATTTCCTCC
>DAOVQI010000342.1 GCA_030628785.1 Bacteroidota bacterium | reverse complement strand
TACTCTCCGCCAGCTGGCGGATCATGAAATCGCCCCGATAGTCATCGGGGCTAAGTTCAATGTTTATGGCTTGATAATGGCTAATTTCATTATACTTTGCATTTTTAAGTCGGCAATCTTCAGTGGACTGCCGACTGTGGACTGCCCGCCCGAACGTACCGTTCGGTACGGGCGGGCCGACTATTAATTAATTATTTATGAAACCTGAAAATTAAGGGTTTTTTTAATTCACCCTGTGAAACTATGTTCTTATATTAATACCTGGCCAGCCGTTTGAAATCCCGTCCCAGAAAACCGTCGGGTCGTTTTGGATTTATAACATGATAATTGAAGAAATAGATTTTGGCGTCATCGGCGCCAAACACAATTTTATAATTCCTGCCGGTTTTTTTTTGCCCTTCCGGACCTACCTTATGCAGAATTACTCTGTTTTGCTGCTTATTTTTGATGGCATTTTCGATATCCTGATGATATACGATCTGAACTTCATAGGGATAAAAGTCTTTAATCCTGGATATAGTATTTACCTCTTCACTTAAATCGTCTTCTGCAACAAGGAATACCTTATCCTTTACGGTTGGTGCATTTTGATTATAATATTTAAGATAACGTAATGATGTTACTGTAGGATCTTTTGCAATCAACTTAACATGTTCCTGGATAAACCGTATCATTATTCCCAGCTTATATATATATTTCATTTCATCACCCTCGGAATATGAAAGCGGGATCGAGCAAAATTCCGGCATCTCAGCAATTGTTTTCACGTTGTCACCCAAAATAAGATTCAGAAAATTGTAATATACATTTCTCTTATCCCGTTCAAAACTGGTCTGGGTTAACACCAAAAAAGAATAAGCAGAATCAGATCTTTTTTTATTAAAATCAGCAATAGAAATAAATTCAAAATCTGTAATATTCCAATGCTGCTCTATTGCTTTTTTTATATACATATTATATCCTGAGAAAACTCCATCTTCCAAAACCACCAGTGTTTTAGAATTCATAAATAAGTCAACATCCCCGGCGGTTGGAAATGGTGCCTGAGCCATCAGGTTAAGAAAAAATGCACTGAGCATAAGGTTTAAAATCAATTTTTTCATATCGAAATGTTTTTAATTAACAGGAAAATAAATCGGATTTCTCTCGTTAAATTGTCGTATATATAAAAACTTTAACTGCTTTTTTTTCCTTTTACTTAACCTCATGTACTGATCATGCAATTCCGGATCACGCATAAGCGCAAAGGCCACACTTTTGATATCATATTCCATTACCTTCCCCGAATCAAATTCAAGAATAAACTGCCGCATTTCGGTTTTAGTATAGGGAGTACTCCTTGAGGGATGGTAATAATAATCATAATAACTGTACCGGTAATAGTAAGGATCGTAATAGCGATTTTCATAAGTGGTAATGTTTGCAACAAAATGACAAATGCCCCCAACAATTGTTATCCTGTGGAAATCTCCGCTAGTTTGGTAATATAAAACACCATTCCTGGAATATCCCCAAATATTATCTGTTTTAATTTCCTGTCTGATACCAAACCGGTCGTAATAATAAATGATATCCTTTGTCAGTACTTTTCTGAAAAATTCCTTATTATTAATATCAACCGGTGTAAGTATACGCGATTTAGCTATAGGCCTATTATCTTTTACCTGCTCGAAATTAAGAAATAATCCTTCCGTGAATTTAAAATCATGAGAATATTTAACTAAACGGGTAGAATCAAATTGTGCAAATGCACTCCTACATATCAAAATTAATAATATTATGCTTCCAATAATCCTCTTCATAATAAACTCCCGTGATAATCCCGGTTTTTAGCAAAATTAATTTTTTCTTGCCAAACCAAAAAAATATTTTCTAACAATAATCTCAATATATCTGAAACAACTATTCAGTTTTCAAGAGTCTCTTTTTTATATTCAGGTTAATTGTTATCTGTTATAAGCTTGCCACGTGAAATGCAACGCCTGCCCTGTGAAATTTGAGGTACGAAAACATTTCACCAGGGAAGGAGCATATTTCACCGTGGTTATACGTTATATGTTCCCGCCCGCCTACCTGAACTGCCGAACGGCAGGCAGGAATGACCCGGTCGTACGGGCAATCTGGCGGGTGTCTTTTATCTTCTGCATGAATATTGGGAAGCACTGATCAGATTTCTACAATAAACAAAAAAAGGGATCCGCCGGATCCCCTTTTTGTTAATTGTCCTTTTTTTTATTTTGCTCCGGCTACAATATCCTCCAGCATTGCTGTTGTTAAGGATTTTGGCCTTTCAATCGCATAACCCAATGCACGGTCCCAAATAATGTTGGAAAGTACACCAATCGAGCGACCAATACCAAATAGAACCGTATAGAAATCATATTCTCGCACACCGTAAAACCATTGAATCACACCTGATTGGGCATCAACATTTGGCCAGGGATTTTTCGCCTTTCCATGTTCCCTCAGGATGTCCGGAACAACTTCATACAATAAACTCACATATTTAAAAATCGGATCATCAGGCAAGTATTTCAAGCAGAAATCCCTTTGTGCTTTATAACGCGGATCGGTTTTTCGTAAAACTGCATGTCCATAACCAGGTATTACCTGTCCTGAGTTTAAGGTATCCCAAACAAATTTCTTCATTTCTTCTGTTGATGGCACCTCTCCTCCCATGTTTTTAATTACGTCTTGTATCCAGCGTAATACCATTTCATTTGCCAGTCCGTGCAATGGCCCGGCTAAACCATTTATCATTGCTGAGATTGCATAATAAACATCTGATAGAGCACTTCCTACAAGATGACCCGTATGAGCGCTAACGTTTCCGCTTTCATGATCGCTATGTAAAATAAAATACAACCTCGACAAGTCATCATAGGGTTTATCAATTCCCATCATATGAGCAAAGTTGCCACCCCAGTCTAAATTTGGATCTGGCGGAATAATATCACCACCTTTGTATTTCTTTCTGTATATATATGCTCCAATTTCAGGGAGTTTTGCCAAAAGGTTTAATGCATCCTCGTATGTTGAGTCCCAATACACCATTTTACTGATCCCTGATTTATATGCTGCGGCAAATTCCGATTCTTTTTGCATTGAGAGAATTGCAGTGGAAAACATGACCATTGGATGACTATCGTCAGGCATGGCATTAAGTACATCAAAAACATATTGGGGAACAGTCTTTCTTTTATTAAACTCATCGGCAACTTCTTTCACTTCAGAATCGGATGGTATATCTCCTGTTAAAAGCAAATATATGAACCCTTCAACATAGGGCGCTTCAACCCCGGGAGGTCTTGGCAGTTTTTCAAGAACTTCCGGTATGGTATATCCTCTGAACCTGATTCCTTCGAACGGATCCAGATAAGAAATATCGGTTACAAGGCATTTTACACCCCGCATACCACCAATTGCTTGTGCAATAGTTACATCACTGATTTTTTCAGTTCCATGTTCCTTCAGGAGCTTAGTTGTTCTAGGTCTCCATTCGTCAATTTTTTTCGATAGTGTTTGTTTTAATGTGGACATTTGAAGTGGTATTTATTTAAATTAATTAAACTTTTTTATCCTAATAAAAGTAAGGAGCAAATCATTAATTTCCTAATGAAAAAATATATTTAGAAACATAAAATGAGGAAAAGTGAGAAGTGAAAAGTTAAAGGTGAAAAGTGAAAAGTTAAAAGTTATAGGTTAATAGTTGAAAGAGAGAAGTTTATAGAGTATGGAGGGGTAGAATGATAGAATCCTATTATTTAAGGAACTTAAAAT
>DAOVQI010000004.1 GCA_030628785.1 Bacteroidota bacterium | reverse complement strand
TTTCGTTCCTCTGGAACTCATTAATCTGTTCTTTTTTATTCCAGAGTCTTACGACTTTGGCAAACAGATACACTGCCTACGGCAGTTTTAAAATTCAGAATTGGTGGTTCTGGGTCATGTGTTGCACAAAACAGGAGTAAATATTAAAAGGATATGATGCAAAAAATTAAGAAGCTGTCCCTATGTTTTCAATAAATCCGGCCGTAATTTCCGGGTTCTTTCCAGTGCCTGTTCATGCCTCCAGTTTTCAATTTCTTTTGTGTTTCCGGAAAGGAGGATATCAGGGACTTTCCAGCCCTTAAAATCTGCCGGACGGGTATAAACAGGTGGAGCGAGTATTTTATCCTGAAAGGAATCGGTTAGGGCAGAGGTTTCATCGGAAAGAACCCCTGGTAGTAATCTTACAACTGCGTCGGTAATCACACCTGCAGCAAGTTCGCCTCCTGATAAAACATAGTCGCCAATCGAGATTTCCCGGGTGATTAAAAAGTCTCTAACGCGCTGATCTACCCCTTTGTAATGTCCGCAAAGGATAATCAGGTTTTGTAATGTCGAAAGCTTGTTTGCCACTGATTGGTTGAAAGATTCACCATCCGGCGAAGTGTAGATGATCTCGTTGTAATTCCTTTCCGACTTCAGTTGTTCAAAAATCCGGAAAATGGGCTCAATGGTCATCACCATACCGGCTCCACCCCCATATGTATAATCATCCACACTTTTATAAGCATCGGTAGTATAATCCCTTAAATTATGGATTACTATTTCAGCAAGTCCTTTTTTCCTGGCTCTGTTTATTATTGAATGATTTAACGGACCCTCCAACAGGTCCGGAAGAACAGTGATAATATCGATTCTCATATCTGGTTTTTAGTTCAAATATATAAAGGTGAGTTCAGGATAACAAATATTGGGAAAGATTAAAATGGTCGTACATCCACACCTTTCTATTAAAGTTTGAGTATTCGTGGGGAAATATATATTTTTGTACTTTAAATTTTTTATTAAGCTTCTAACAGGGTATTCGAATGACAAGGTTATTTAGATATATCCGTTTCATATTCATTCTTATTTTTATCATTCTTATTTATATATATCTTCCCCGCATTCAATTTGACAATTCCCTGAAGAGGTGGGTGCCAGCTAAGTCTGATGAAATACTCGCCTATCAAGACTTTCTTGATGAATTTGGTGGTGATGCTTATATAATTATTTCTTTTAATAACCAAAACAATTTAGATCAGATAGAAATAAAAAAGAGATTAGACATATTTCAGCAAAAAGTCCGGACTTTCCATTCTGTAGAAAAAGTATTCAAATGGCCTGCATTATTTTTCCGCCTCAAAAAACATACAGATAAAAAAAATATCACTTTTATCGTTACTTTCTCACCACCATCTCATTTAAATCCTAATCGCCCCGAACTTTTACAAAGGATCGAAACTTTATTAAAAGATATCCCTTTAGAATCCCATGTTGCAGGAACAGGTGTAATTTATAAAGCAATTAATGAACAGACAAAAAAATCGACCATTTTATTCCTTTCAATAGGATTATTGCTTTTATCTGTTTTGCTTTTAGTTATTTTAAAAAAGCCGATTGCTTTTTTATTATCCATCGGCATTTCTTTGGGGGGAGTATTTACCTTATTGTTATGTTCGGCCATATTGAATATACCAATGAGTATAGTTGCCGTGGTCCTGCCTGTTTTAATCTTGTTTTATGGAACTTCCATTTCATTACATATTCTTTTCCATCATGGAGATTTTAAAAAGGTGTTAATACCATTGTTACTGGCAACAGGTACCACTTGTATCGGATTCATGGTTTTCCTAACTGGCTCGATTCCATTGCTTCGTGACTTTGCTGTGCTTGCTATTGCGGGTATAATCGGCGAATTAGTTTGGGCATTCATCTTCTTTTTCCCAAAGGTCTATTTCTTCCAACCTCGAAAACGATTGTTAATTATTTTTCAAAAAGTGCCCATTCCATCAAAACTTTCGATTCTGTTAATAATAGTGATTTCCCTTGTTGCAATGACTCCCGGTATAATAAAATTAAAATCGGAAATATATAGTATATCTGTCCTTTCAACAACCAACAAAGCAGTTTTGGATCATTATTTTATTGAAAAAAATGTAGGTAATTATTTTCCATTGGAATATATAATCGATAATAGTAGGGTGAAACCCGAAGAAGTTGAAAATTGGATTTCTTCAGTTTTTAAACTAAAAGAGATTGGTGGGGTGTTGAGTTATCTTTCTTTCCCCCCATTTGTCAATCCACGAGAATATGGGTACATCTCGAAAAATGATGATAATTTAGTCAGGGTAACATTTTTAGTACCTTTACTTTCGACTACAAAAGGTATTGCTTTAGTAAAAAAGATAAATGCTCTTGCCATAGCTGATTTTGACAATTATACTCCTGTAATCACTGGCTATGTAACCCTCTATGCTGTTATAGCAGATAAACTGAACAAATCATTTCAACAAAGCTTGATTTTAGCTTTTCTGCTTGTATTTGCAATTATTTTTGTATATCTTAGAAATATAAAATTATTTTTAGCTTCTCTATTTCCCAATATTTTTCCAATTTTATTCATCATCGGACTTATGGGGTGGTTGAAAATTCCGCTTGATATGGTAACAGTCCCAATTGGATGTTTATTACTCAGCATTATTGTTGACGACACAATTCATTTTATATATTGGTATAAAAATACCGGAAATTTAAGATCAACTTTTATAGAAGCTGGTCCGGGTATTTTTCATACAACAATAGTACTTATTTTAGGATTTTCAGTATTTCTGATTTCTTCATCGCCTCCAATAAAATATTTTGGTATTATAAGCATAACGGCGCTTCTAACTGCCCTGATCGGAGATTTTATTTTGTTACCTATAATTTTAAAACACATCGAAAAGAGGGATAACAATTCAAGTTCTTGACACAAGAGTCGGATAACAGTCTTTTAACCAGGTAGTATTTGATCAACTAATGAAGGATAATTATCGATGACGAATTTTTTTGATCACATTATTGGTTCGCAAAAGAAAATTTCACATCCCCCTGTGAGAAATTTAGCAAGTTTTTTGTTTAAAAAACTTGCCCATCGCGACGAGCGTTCGGATATTATTTTAAGCCATGATGGTAATGCATTAGTTTCGGTATCTCTGCACAGACTTCGTTTTATAGCTTATTCATTGTTTGATGATTTCAGGAAAAAGGGTATAAAACCCGGTGAAACTGTCCTACTTGCTAGCCTTTCGGGCAATAACGAACTTTTTATAGCCCTTATGTTCACAGCGTTATCGAGCTATGGCGCTCGGGTATTACTACCCATGTTTATGGAAACAGGTGAATTATATGAATGGCTGAAGTTAACAAGTTGTCAAACGGTTATCCTACCGGAACAGGAAATTCTCTCATTAAATCATCACGACAAAGAAAAAACAGTTGTAAAATCTGTTAAAGAAATCGCTCTCCAAAAAGCACTTCCCTGCTATGATATTTTGAAAGATTTTGGTATCAGGAACCTGCTTTATAAGGACATTCCAACATTGGATTTTTTATCTGATCCCATGGTAAAAACTGCAATTGAGCACACAGGTCCGGATACTGAAGCCATGCTTATTACCACCTCAGGGTCTTTAGGCAAATCCAAAATTGTTGTCTATGAACAGGGTGCATTTCTTCTTAGCTGCATGAGTTGGCGCGAAGCAGGTTTTTATGATAAAGAAAAACTCGGCGGTCGAGGTTTCACACCGCTTTTTACCCACACGATGGGAGTACGCGCTTATTTCAATGCACTATGGACGGGTGTTCCGGTCTGCCTTATCACAACCGAATGGTTTGAAGAGAAGCCTGAAACCGTACGGTATTTCCTGCTGCAAATGCAGCCGGCACATATAACAGGAGGTCCTTCAGTATACAATCTGCTTCTCGAATTAATGAGAACCTTTCCTGAAATTAAGGTTAAGCTTCGTCCTCATATGAGAACATTGGTATCAAGCGGAGCTCCTTTGAATAGCAACACAGTACAATCCTTGGAATCTGCTCTCGGACTCACCATGCATAATGCATACGGTACAACAGAGAACCAACAAGCATTAAGTACCTTGATGTATGACCGTATTGATAAACAAAAGCTCAAAACACTTGGTCTACCCTTACCAGGAGTTACAATAGGGCTTATTAAATTGCAGGATAAGAACGATCTCTATAAACTTTATGTAAACTCTCCATTTGGATATAAGAAAAATATCGGGGAAAATGAAGGGGCCCGTAAGGCACCAAAAGGCTTTTTTAATACAGGGGACATCGTTAGGTTAGAAGGCAATAACAGACTTTATTACGAAGGAAGGGAAGAACGTGATTTTTTTAAAGATGGTTTTGGGGTAAAGATTCCTATAAACATTCTTAGAAATTATTATAATAGACTCTATGAAAAAGCAATACACATCGAATATTTTCCTATAAAGAGTACCACCGGACTAGCCGTCATGATTTTTATCGCCAATATGTCAGTTCCTGAAGGAAAAGTAACAGACCAGGAGGTCAAGGGAGATTATGGGCACCTTCTCGCTGAAATAAATACAAGGCTTTATAAATCTCTCGAACCTTTTGAATACAGGCATCGACATATCTGCAGATTTGTACTGATCAATTCACCTGTTCCGTTAACAGGAAAAGGAACTGTCTCAATATATAAAATCGAATCTAATTTTGCTGATATTATCGATGCTTTAGTAGATCCGCTGTCTTTTAAACCAGCTATTGAAAATGTTGAAAGTCGGACACATATCACTGATACATTTACACGGCATCATAATCCCTATGTTGGACAAATGCTCGCAGGACTTGGTATTGATTATTCCTATCATAAGGGGAAAAAGGACACACTTTATACATACCGTGACGGAAAAGAAATCGGTATTCTCGATTTTGCGGGAGGATATGGAACCAGCCTATTAGGGCATAACAATGATAAACTAAAAAAGACTGTAACGACATTTATTGAAAACGATGAAGTGCCGCTTTCTGATCAGGGTAGTATTCAGAAGTATGCAGGACTGCTTGCAGAAGAATTGAATATGACAGTCGGTAAAATTACAGGAAAAACCTTTAATGTTATGTTTGGTTCTTCAGGTTCTGAAGCTGTTGAAATTGCACTTCATCATGCAGTATATGAATGGAAAAAGAGATTAGAAAAGATAGAACAGCAACAATTTCAACATTTTGGTGAGCAAGCTGGCAAACTTGTGCATGAGATATGGCAACAAAACAGAGAGATCTTATATAATGAATCTCTCCATGTCGTGATATTAAAAAATGCTTTCCATGGTAATACTTCGGGTGCAAGAGCACTTCTCGGAAACAAGGAGAAGCGGGAACCTTTTAGAAATATACTTGCATTAAAACCTATTTATATTGATGACATGTGTTCCGATTGGAAACAAACCCTTGAAGAAGAATTGAGTAAAACAAAAATTAAAATAAAGAAGGTTGTATGCCACCAAAATAATTATGTTATAAATGAAATTTCAATCAGCACTGTAATAACAGCTATCATCGAACCAATTGTCGGAGAAGGTGGTGTGCACGAGGTTAAAAGGGAAATAATGGAATATCTATCCCATTTTTCTTTCCCACTCATAATTGATGAGATTCAATGCGGTCTTGGACGCTCTGGCTCATTTCTCGCTTCTGCGGGAATAAACGCTGATTATTATCTCTTTGGAAAGATGCTGGGTGGTAATATCGAGAAAATTTCTGCTGTTCTGATCGATAAGAAAAGATATCAAACCAGTTTCGGTGAATACTATGTTTCAACTTTCTCAAACGGAGGATTGGCTGCTCAAGTTGCCATGCAGGCAATATCAATTATTAAAAATGAGAATCTACCTGCAAAAGCTTATGAAAAAGGCAAAAAGCTTGCTGATAAATTAAATAAAATACAAGCTAAATATCCAACTGTTATAGCGGAAATTACTGGAAAAGGACTAATGCTGGGCATCAATTTTTGTGATTTTTCAAATCGCGATACTTTTTTACTCAGAGGCTTGCAAGAAAACAAGTTACTTGGATATCTATTCTCTGCCTATCTACTTAAACGGCACAATGTCCGTATATTGCCTACTCTTTCTGCTCCAAATGTTCTTCGCGTTGAGCCCTCAGCTTACGTTTCGTATGAAGAGATCGATCAGTTTATCAGTGCTGTGGAGGATCTTGCGCACAAGATCAAAATGCATCATATGTATGATCTCTTTCTAAGTCTTATGGATGATGATCCCTTTGGTGACAATAAGGGTTATAAGCCCAGTCAGGGCCAATTATACACTGGAATTGATAAACCATGTGAAAATGCTGTTAAAGTATCTTCTATTCTTCATTTCGCTTATCCAACTGACGAACTTCGTATGATAGAAAAGAATCTGGCCTATGCTTCAGATACTGGTTTACGCATTCTCTTTAATAAGATTCAGCTTTTGGTGCAAATGAAACCAATGGTTCTTTTCGCAAAGAATATTTTTGGGGGTAAGATCCATTTTACCACTATTCTTATACCACTTGACTCAGCGGAGTTGGAGCGACTTCATAGACAGGGGAAACGACATGAAGTGATAACCAAAATTCAGAAGGCTGTGGATTTGGCTGCCAATGGTGGAGCAAAAGTTATCAGCCTTGGCGGTTACACCTCGATCATTAGTAATAATGGCACCTTACTGGTAGAGCCGGAAAATACAAAACTCATCACAGGAAACACAATAACAGCTGTTGTTGGCATAAAAAGACTTGTTGAGGAAATTGAGAATCGCCATGAATTTAGCAAAGACAATTCACTTGCTATAATTGGTGCAACAGGAAATATCGGATATATCATTACAGAAAGACTAATGAAAAATTATGGTACGTTTTTTAAAAAAATAATCCTCATAGGTAGAAATAGAAACCGGTTAGAGTATTTATTGGATGATTTTAAAAAGAGAAAATTGATAAATGCTGCTATGAAAATCCATATTGCAACAGATTTCTCTCTACTCAAGCATTGCAATGTCATTATTGCGGCGACGAATACAAATGATCCAATTATTTTCCCCCATCATATAAATGAAAACTTACCCGTACTTATTTCTGATATTTCAGTTCCATCGGCTGTTTCCCCAGACACAAATAAAATGAAAAACGTTACAAACATTCCTTTTGCTTCCTACATTACATTGCCAGAAGATCCTGATTTTGTTATCAGTTCCTGTTCACCCAGAGGAACTGTTTTCTGTTGTGCTGCTGAAGCTATGCTATGCGGGTTAGAGATTGTTGATATCCCGTTAAGAGGAAAAATTTCTTCTAACGGAATTGATGTTATTACTAAATTAGCTGAAAAGTATCATTTCTTAGATAAGTTGGGAGTTATTAGAAGTTATAAAACAGGGGTATAATTATGGAACAGTTATTTAATTTTGGTATATCCCAGGATGATGCCTTAACTGAATCTAAAGCACTAGAAATAAAAAAAGGTGATCGATTGCTTTGTGTGGCCAGCGCTGGTGAAGTTCCCCTAAACATGCTGGCCAATCATGAGTTACGAATTGATGCTGTAGATATTTCAATCAATCAGATATATTTATCCCAACTGAAATTACATTCTATACAATCACTTGAGCCACAAGAAGCTGCAAAATTTATTGGATTTATGGAATCAACACCTGAAGAACGGCGTAAACTTTTTCAAAAAGTTACAGAAATGCTCGATAAAAATGAAAAGCTTTTTTGGCACAAGAATATTAAGGCCATTGAAGAAGGGCCTATCCGGGTAGCAAGGTTTGAAAAATACATTGCTAAATTTGGTTGGATAGCTTTGAATATTATTAGAAAAAAAAGGTTTCTTAAACTTTTTGAACTGGATAGTATAGAGTCACAACAGGAATATTTTGATCGCTATTTAAGTACAGGTTTTTTAAGAAACATTTTTAAATTTGCTTTTCACCCAAGAATTTATAAAAACCGTGGTATGGATGCACGGGGATTAAAACACAGCGGTAAACGTAATATTGCACTTTTTTTTTATAACAGGTTTCGGGATTTTTGTAGCTCCACTCCTGCAAGATATAATTACCTCCTTCAATTTACTTTTTTTAACAAGGTCCTTTTTCCGGAAGCTTTACCAGATTATTTAGCTGAGGAGGGTATTTCACGAATACTAAAAAATTATTCCAAACTCACTTTTCGTCAAGTATCATACAATCAGGCTATTATTCAAAGTCATAAAGGTGAATTCAACAAATTTGCACTTTCAAACCTCTGTGATTGGATGGAAAACATTGAATTCACAGAATTATTGAATTTGATTAAAGAAAAGGCTGATTTCAATAGCCGGCTCTTATCTCGCTATATCCATAATAATTATCCTATAGAAAAGGATTTAACAAAGTATTTTAAACCAAATTATGAATTTGGAGAAATGCTTGTACATTCGGACAGGTATCCCTTTTATTCGTTAGTACCTATTGAATATAATTCATCAGGCTTTAGTTAAATAGATTAGGCCATAATATGGCCCAAAGTTTCAGACATATAAATATGGCAAAAGGCAACTTGTATACAGTTAGGGAAATTGGGAAGGAATGGAATAATGAAATGTTGGAAATTTTAAAACAATCTCCCATAGAATCGAAAGGCTTGACCATCTGTTTTGACAAATCACCTGATATATTTATGATCCCAGAACTCAAATCTCAATATTACAAATGTGCCGGTTTTTTTAAAAATGATGAATTAACAGGTTTTGGAATGCTTTTATTTTACCAAGCTTACGTAAATGGTGAGCCAAAAACAATCGCGCATTTCTGTAACGTTTATGTTAAAAAGGAAAGCAGAAACAGAGGGTTTTATTTCAGAGCTTCTGATTTCTTTTTTAAAAATTTATATAAGGATACCAATCTGGGATACACAATCATAATGAAAGGCAATAAAGCAGCAGAAAGCCATATTAACCGAAGAAATCCAAAATTTAAGAATTTACCATATTCAAAAGTTATTTCATACCTGATTGTAAAAAATGTACTTATTACCTTTAGAAAAAAGGAATCTAAAGAGTATCTTGTAAGACAAGCCGGAATCTCTGATATTGATAAGATTGTTTCTCTTCTCCGGAAGGAATTCTCAAACAGGCTTTTTGCTCCTCTGATCAATAAAGAAACATTTTTAATTAATCTTGAAAAGCGACCTGATTTCGATATTTTAAATTATTATATCGCTGAAGATAGAGACAAAATTGTAGGAGTATGTGCTGCATGGGATACTAATAGTTTTAAGCAAAACAGGATAATTCGATATAGTAAAAAGCTAAAATTGATAAGAAATCTGTATTCCCTATTTGGAACAATATTTGGTTTCCCTTCATTACCAAGAGAAGGTGAGGCATTTAAAGATATTGTAATTCCGGAATATGCTGTAATGGATAGAAATCCTAAAATTATGAATGCCCTTCTTATTAAGATTTATAACGACTGTCGAAACAAAAACTATAATATGATTATTTTCGGAAGTTGTTATAATGATCCCCTTCTTAAGGCAGTAAAAAGATTTTTTTACCAAAACATTGTTTCCAATATTATACTTGGTTCAACAGATAAATCATTAATAGAAGAAAACAAAATTGATATTTCGCTCCCTTATATCGATGTATCTTTACTTTAACAGTGAGAAATAATATTTTATTTTGTTTAAGAATAATTAATATTAGATAATAAGAAAGATAAAGATTGACATGAAAAAATATTTAGTATTATTATGTTCAATATTTGTTCTCAATTGCAGTATTACTGAACAGGTTTTTTATCCGGAAAACATAAAAATCGAAAACAACAGAATAATATGTGAAGGTTACCTGAATATTAACGATGATACTCAATACGTATTAATCCGTGGAACTAACATTGATAATCCTATATTATTATTTGTTCATGGTGGCCCGGGATATCCTGAAACAGGTTCGCTTATAAAATACAATAAAGATCTGGAAAACTTCTTTAATGTTGTTTATTGGGAAGAACGGGCAAGTGCAAGATCGTACTCATTATGGAAGAATTATAAAAATCTTTCCCTGGATCTCATCACTGATGATATGTTATATCTGACGAAATATCTTATCGAAAGCTTTAACAAGACTGAGATTTTTGTGTTCGGTCACTCATTTGGCACTGTAATATCCTCACGTGCTGCGTATTTACATCCGGAGTATTATTCAGCAATTGTAGGAATAGGGACGGTTGTTGATGCTGCAAAAAGTGAAATCATTTCATATAATTATACACTTGAAAAAGCCAAAGCAGAAAATAACAAACGTGCTATAAAAGATTTAAGAAGAATAGGCCCTCCTGTAAATGGAAAATTTAAAAAAAACAATACTATATCTGTCAAACACCACAGAAATTGGTTGTATTATTATGGAGGGTCATTATATGGTGAAAGAGGATATGGAGATAAAATAAAAAATAATGTTTACTGGAAAGGTTATACAATATTTGAATCTTTGAAATATGGAATGGGTTTATGGGTATCGATGCAAAAATTGTGGGAAGAATATGGAAAAATTAATATGTTTAATGAAATATCTGAAATTGAAGTGCCATTTTATTTTATGCATGGAAGGCATGATTATCAATCGTCATTTACACATGCTGAAAAGTATTATAATTTCCTTAAAGCTCCGGTAAAAGAATTTTACTGGTTTGATCGATCAGGACATTCACCACACTCCCAGGAACCGGACAAATTCCTTGAAATAATGGTTGACAAGGTTTTGAAAAACAATAAAGAATAATTTTATTCCGTTGGTCAATCATTATTTGGCCTTGTATATATTAATACTAATTATACATATTTATGAGATTTTATTTAGTTGACCGAATTACAAAAATGGATATTGGAAATTCAATAGAAGGTATAAAATGCTGGACTCTGACAGATGAAATTTTCAATGAACATTTTCCCGGTTTTCCTGTAGTACCGGGAGTTTTGATTATAGAATCAATGGCTCAATTAACAGGATTCTTGGCTGAACAAAGTCATATGGAACAGTTCCCAAAAAAGGATGGTTTTTTTGTATTATTAAGTATGATACATAAAGCTAAATTCAGAGATTATGTTATCCCGGGCGATAAATGTGAAATAACAGGTACTATAAAATCGTTGGATTTAAACAGATGTAGCACTACGGCTAAGGCCTATGTGGACCAGAAACTTATGGTTGAAGCTGAACTGTCGTTTGTGATAGTCCCGAAAAACAAATTGCCTGAAAACAGGTTTATAAATAAAAGAGAGGAATATATTCAGATTCTTCTTAACAAAAGGCCTGTCAGAAAATGAAAAGGAAAGTATTCGTTTCTTCATGCAGTGTGAAAGCACCAGGTATTTCAGATATAGAAAAGTTACAAACTGCCCTGATTGACCCTGGCTTTGATCCGTCTTTATTAGAAGTTATGTTAAATAAAGATCTCTCCGGTTATTTTGGTTCTCTTGATTTGGATACTACTTCTTCTTATTATCCGGACAGGCAGGATATAAAAATAATGCGTAATGATGTTGTGGCGTCAACCATTTGTGTTAGTGAGCTTTTGGAGAATACCGGGATCCGGGAAGAAGATTTAAGTAACATTCCTCTGTTTATCGCAAATGGAATTGTGATCGAAAAATTATTTGATAAAAATGATAAAGTCTCGAGATTGTTTTTTGAAGCAATCCTGTTGGATTCTACTAAAAAGAAACTTGAAAAATTATACAAAATTATACCTCCTCTTCTGGCTCTTCAAACACTGACCAATGCCACTGAAAGTTATGTTGCTCAATATAGCGGAATTGCAGGGAACAATACAACATTTGGAAATACCTCTATTAGTGCTTATTACGCTTTGCTTGAAGGTTTTAGAAATGTAGAAAGCGGGAAAAGCAATTTAGCTGTAATAGGCGCCTCAAACTCAAGTGGTGAATATTCTAACCTCACCTTCCGTCAGTTTACCAGCAATTATTCAGGTTGGCGTGAAAGTGCATGCTCAGTTTTTTTATTATTGGAATCATCCGAAAGTTTGAAGCGACATCAAAAGAAAGCACTTTGCGAAATTGTTCAACTGAAAAGTTCAAATCATATACCCGAATTGCTTGAAATATCAACAAGGAAACCCTTTGAATCACTGATAAGTGAAATAAGCGGAGATTTGGCTGTATTTAGCGGAGGGTTTACAGAAAATGATTATGAATTAGAAAAAAAAGAAGTCAAGGCTAAATCGAAAAAATCGTACAGCTGGTTTCCAAAACTGGGAAATCTGGGAGCGGGAGCTATATTAATGAATATAATAACCGCCATATGTTTATTGAAAAACAACTCCGTCACTTTGGCTGATTGTCTGGACCGTGATCCTTATTCAAGAGAATCTTTAGTTAAAATAAGGGTTTGCTAAAGAAAACAACAGAATTTAACAGATGAAACAGCAAAAAGTATTTGTATTAGATTATGATGTTGTTAGCCCGCTTGGAGTTGGTAAATCAAATGTCTTATCCAGTCTGCAGAATAATGTTATAGCTGAAACACCAATAAGCAGATTTATTACTGATGGCCTTGACAATAAAATAGCCTGCGAGATTAAAGAGGATTTATCCGGCTATTATAAAAATGAACACCCCCGGATATTAAAAGCTATTTCTTACGACCGGAAATTGGAATTGGCTGTTACCGGTTATTACCTGATGGAAGACCGTTTAAAAAAATTATTCGAACAGGTTGCTCCTGAAAGATCAGGCGTGATTATGGGTATTGGAGCTGATATATTTTCTGTAGAGTTGCTTGAAAAAGATATTATTGAGTATTTACAGCATTCAGACGATCCCTTATTTGAAATTATTTATAAATATAATAAGACGAAAGGCAACATCAATATTTTAGTTAATCCTTTTGATGTCACATCAATTTTTTTTGCCCATAAATTAAAGCTGGGAGCTTTTCAAAAATCCGTATTAACAGCCTGCGCTGCATCAACTCAGGCGATACTATTAGGCTGTGAGGCAATAAGGCACAATGAAGCGGACATGGTTATTGCAGGCGGAACGGACTCAATTATCACCACACTTTCTTTTATTTCATTTTCCAAACTTGGAATTTTGGCTCCAGCGAATGACCAAATAGGTAAGACATGTAAACCCTTCGATATTAACCGTTCCGGGACAATTGCCGGTGAATCTGCCGGATTATGTGTTATCGCCGGAGAGGAATTGGTAAAAAAATCAGGAATTGAACCAAAATTTGAAATTCTGGGTTACGGAAACACTCTGGATGCATACAAAATTACTTCGCCGGACCCATCAGGACGCGGAATGATGAGATCGGTTGCTGATGCTTTGCAAAACTCAGGTGTTTTTTCAGGAGATATTGATTATATTAATCTTCATGGAACCGGCACCCATTTAAATGATCCGGTTGAACTTAAATCGTTAAAAGATGTTTTTGGTGAAACCTTGGAGAATATCCCGGTAAGTTCTACTAAAGATAGGCATGGACATGCCATCGCAGCCGCAGGTATCCAGGAATTTTCCATTCTTTGTTTGTGTATGGAGAATAATTTTATACCCTGTAATTTAAATCTTGAAAAACCAATAATGGAGCAAGGAATTGATCTGGTACATTCGGTAAACCGGAAAAGGATAATAAATATCGGTATGACCAACAACTTTGGTTTTGGGGGAGTAAATACTTCTCTGATTATCAAGAAACTATAAAACACACATCGAATAAAATAATTAACAATGGATTTAGGCTTAGAGAAAAAAATTGTTATACTAACGGGCGCTACGGGAGGAATTGGCAGAAGTATATGCAGTGCCTTTTTAAAGGAAGGTTCTAATGTAGTACCCTTCTTTCGTAATAAGGAAAAACTTGAACAATTGATCGAATGGCTTGGAAAGAAAGGCCATTCAGGCAATTCCATTTTCCCGGTTCAGGTTGATATTAAAAAAACTAATTCAGTTACACAGGCAGTCGAAATAGTCAGAAAGAAGTATAAGAGAATAGATATATTGATAAATTGTATCGGCACAACTAATGAAAGACCCTTTTTATTAATTGAGGAAAATGAGTGGGATAAGGAAATCAGTATCAACTTGACCTCAATAGTACGGATGATCAGAATAGTTTTAAAACCCATGTTTATTGCTAAAAGCGGAGTAATTATCAATGTTTCATCAATCTTAGCAAGTCGTTTCGGTCGGGGAACTGCAGCTTATTCAACATCAAAAGCTGCAATCGACAGATTGACTGAGGTTTTAGCCCAGGAAGTCGGGCAAAAAGGAATAAGGGTAAATGCCATATGCCCCGGGGTGATAAAAACAAAGATGACTGACTCCTTGTTATCCCGTTTTTATTCTACAATTATGGAGCTTTCCGCATTACAACGCGTTGGTGATCCAGATGAAGTTGCACCGGCTGTTTTGTTCCTGGCATCTGAATTAACAGCCTCATACATAACTGGTCAGAAAATAATTATTGACGGTGGTGTTGGGTTATAAGTTGATATTAAAAAAGAAAAATACTTCCCTGTGTAATAAAAGTCAGCTTTGTGAGATAATTGATGGGAGTTTTTGATGGCAAAACAACTCATCATATTTTTTTAAAAATATCACTTTTAATGATAAAGTCTAATTTTTTTGTAATTTCATCTTGGTCTATTCCTATTAAAGGATCATATTTATGGGAACTACTATACTTTTTAGAATAGCTATGCTCTTTTTCCAAATAAAAACGGATTTCTTTGGTAATCTCTACATCCAAAAAACTATATACATGCTGCATAGTAGGGTATAAATTTTTTGTAAACTCTTTAAATGGGATCTTTATTGATCTATGTTTATAAAAAGTATTCAGGGCATATTCGGCCATTTCATACCACTTGATTAAAATATCACAGGTTTTTGTAACTAGTTGATATGTTGTAGGCTGTTTAGTAAATGCAGAATACATCCGCATATTTAAACTTATTGTTGAAGGAATAGTATAAAAGGGAGACCGGAGTAGATAAATAAGTTTTGATTGCGGGAACCATTCTGAAATTGTACATAATTTAGGAATAAATGCAGAATTTTTTGAAATAAAGTATTTATGGCCACCCTGATTAAAAACGAAACAATGCCTTTGTACACATCTATAATAAAACCGAAAAATTTTCATCCTTTTATTATAAGGTATATTTTCATCGAAATAATATAAATCATCTAACAAATCAGTGCCAGGGAAAAAATAGGACAGGAATACTGATTTAAAAATATGAATATTGAGAATCTCATCCTCTTCAGGTTTTAATATTCCAATTTCATGTATCTCACGGAATGTGCCATATACCCATTTGTCGAATCTGGATAATAATTTAACCGGAGAAATAGACAGTAAGCACAGACTTTTATTCAGCCCATTATAGAAATATTTTTGCAAAATAGATGGCGCATAAAGAATCTCCCATAATTTAAAAGATGTGTAATTCTTTTTATCATTTGATAATAAATGTAAAAAATAAGTAGTAGCACTTCGGGGTATTCCTATAATGAAACAAGCCTTTTTTATTTCTACCTTACGGTAATGAGGAAAGATCAATTCATCCAGCAAAAGAAAAATCCAATTAACAATTAATAAAAAAGTGCAAAACGGAAATACTAGTAATACAGCAATCACTCTTTTTGGATAAGGATATCTCAAGCTTTCTTTTTTTATCGAAAAGGTTCGGCCGATCAATTTAATAAGTAATCTGAAATCAAACATGGTTTCTGGCTTGATTGCGCCTAGTTTAGCAACAACATTTTCTGATCAAATAAAATAAAAAAACTCGCACCCTTAAAATTAGTAGTATTCATTCATTAATTAAGCCGTTTTTCTTGTGAATGATTGCCACATTTTTATTAGCCAGGGTAAGACTGTTAAATCACTGATAACAGTGACCAGAAAGACAATGGCGCTTGTATAACCAAATACCTTGGTTGGACGGAAACTACTAAGGATATATACTAAAAATGCACCAAACAATATTAAAGATGTGTTTAGCATGCCGAAAGCTAATTCCTGTAGTGAAATAGATAATCTTAACTTTCGATAAAGTACATGAATTGTATCATCAACAATCAATCCGACACAAACAACCCCTGTTATAGCTGTTAAAGTGTTTATGTCAAGATTGAAGATATTAAGAATCAAAATTATACACCCAAGAGGTATTAAATTAGCTATAAGGCTTATAAAAGTCAACATTATTTTTCGGGTCAAAACTAGCAAAATAAGAAAGATCAAAAAGCCTGAAAACAACAAGGATTTAAGAAGCGATTTTGCCATGCGTGTATCTATGTAATCAATAAGTAAGGCAGCACATGAAACTGTGATTTTATAATCAGGTTCATATTTTTCGAAAGCTTTTGATATCTTTCTGTCAAATGCCTTGACATTTCCGGGTTCATTAAATTTTATATTTATGCGATATATTTTTTGATCAGATGAAACATAAGGATTGTTCTTTATAGGGAATTTCAACAGATTCATTCCCATAAAATTGTATTTAGTTTCAAATTCAAGCTGATCCTTGATTGAATTAACGGATACAACTTCCTTTAAGTTATTAATTTCCTCAACAAATTTTATTGTAGTATTTAAAAGTTCCCTGTCTTTCTTCAAGCCCGGATCATTATTTTGAGGATTATTTTCTTCAATAAAAATGTCCATCTCGATAAGTGATTGGAAACTTTTTTTAAATTCTACTTGATCATTATAAACCTGGCTATTTACAGGTATGAACATATCGAAATTTGTTTTGAAAGAAATACCTGAAATAAAAAATACCGAAACAAGTAATAATGTCAGAAGACCAAATGAAAACGACTTCTGATGCTTAATAAAAAAACCGACCATTTTGGCAATTTCTTTATTAGGCACATCCTCTTGTTTAACAAAGTGAAGTAAAAAAGGAGCTATCAAAAAGGTAAAAACAAATTCACAAATCACACACATTGAGGTTAATAATCCAAATTGACGGATGTATACAGAGTCATTAAAAACAAATGAAAAAAAAGCAATGGCAGTAGTAATGGAAGTCAACATTGAGGGGATGAAATACAAACGCAATGTTTTCCGAATTTGAACATCTTTATCTTCTTTGGGGGTTATTTGATTATATCCGGTTAATAAGTGGATTGCATCTGCCAAAGAAAGCACAAAAGCAATTGGAATAACCAGCACAGTGATTAAATTCACCTTGATGTTGAATACCGAAAAAAAGAAGAATACAGGAATGATTGAAATCAGGATATTAATAAATAAATAAATAAATGCAGATATCTTGCGGTAGATAAAAGAAATAAAAATTATTAAAAAAAACAATGTAACTAAAGATAAGGTTACCAGATCTTTTATAAGAGAATTTTCAATTTCATTTTGAATATGATATTGGCTTATTGCCTTAATACTTTTTATTCCTGAATATTTTTTATTAATTATCTGGTTAAACTCATCCAATTTAAAATTAACCTCAGGACTAATACGGGCAATCATCAGGAAGGACCTCTTATCTATGCTTATAAGATCTCTTACCAGCGGAATACTACTTGCACCGGATAGTATTTCCTGTATTGAGCCTTTAATGTTGAGAGTTAGCCGAAACAAGGGTAAAGCCTGATGAATAGACTGACATCTGATACCGTGAAAGGAATTGAGTAATTCATTTTCAAGCTTACCCAAACTTTGAAAAATTATTAGTGATGATACTGATTCCGGTGTAATTAAAATATATACCGTTTTATCCGCTGAGAAAATCTCGCTCATTCGCTGTGAGGCTTTATGGTATGGATTGTCCTTAATATAAAATCCCGACAATTTCCCATCGAAAACCAAAGGGCGCATAAAAGCTATCATTCCTACCAAAAGAAAACATGCGAGTATTAGTGCCTTTTTCTTATGACTTACGAGCCTAAATACAATTTTTTCAAGCATATTACTAAATGGAGTAATATTATTGATATTTAAGGTTTGATTAGTTGATTCATCCTACTTTAAATTCAATCAAGTCTGTATTTTCTTTAAGGACTAATTGGCATTCTGAGATAATTTCGTTAAAAAAAGCCTGATTATTAATAAACTTCGCTGGTGTCAGCACTCCTGTCTGAACATCTGACATTTTTACAACATATTCAATTGCCTTTGAAACCAAACTGGCTGTAATTCCATACATATCAGCCCCTTTTAAAGTAATACTTTTTTGAGTATTATCCATTAGTATTGTTTTTACACAGAGTATAAACCTCTGTAGGGCTCTTTTCTCCTTTTCGGGAAGAACAGTATTTCGTTTATTACTTCGCTTTAAAATTTCTTTTAATGGCTTTTTGGGAATGTTAAGCCCGGCCAGAGCAAATTTTGCTTCATTTTTTTCCATAAGAAGGTATGAACCAGCATTCTTAACCTTATAGTTTTTCGTGAAGAATAACACTTCCGGATAAGGTAAAAATAATGCTTTGGTTAAACCAGGCAACTCAGAAAATTCCACATCTTTACTTCTGCTGAAAGTCCTGACATTTACCATTTTTGAATTCTCATAAATGTATGCCGGGTATAAATGTGAAATTTCCATAGTCAGGCGGGTACCTGATGACGGCCTTGTTTTGTTAAAAAAATAGAAGGAAGAAATATCTTTATATTCCTGCCCCTTTTTAATTATCCGCTGAGCTAGAAAATCAGCCAGGCATGATTCAAAAGCAAAGGAATGTACAATGCTGGCTCCCGTTTTTATTGCCTGCTGATGATTCTTTTCAAAAGAATTTTTAACAAATTCCTGTTCGCCTGAAATATCAAAATAAACAACAGGTTTTTCGGTAACCTTGGCTAAAATGATCTGACCCAGCAAATTATACGGTCCAACACAATTAATAAGGATTTCCGTATTCTCCAGCATTCTTATTATTTGAGATGGATTTTCCACATCAACAACCTTAACAGGAAGGTCAATCCTTAACTTATCTCTAAGATCTGACAACTTTGAAGAATTTCTTCCGGCGAGAGTGAACTTCAGTTCCCTTGAAATTAGTTTTTGTGCAATTAGGTTTCCGGTATATCCGGTAGCTCCAAGCAGTGTTATTCTTTTGTTCTTTCGCATAGTAATTGTTAGTAAAGATGTATTTCCTGAAAGAATTATTATTTACTACATTTGTTTAGCTTTCCTTTCAATTTTATTTATAACCAATTTGCATAATGATTCAACTGTAAAAAGATATATCAAATCATTAACAGTAATTCCTGGTTTTAATTTCCCGGAAGGTATCTCCGGCATCATTCTTTTTAGCACTGCCAAAGCATCATCCGTAATAACATTATCAATTTCAAAAGGTTTTCCTTTTAACTCATCACGCGATTCTTTTTCTATATCACTAATTGTCAGTGATATATCATGCTCCATTTCCAGGGTATAAAGAATATCGATCAGGTCAATCGAATTAATTCCTAATTCATTAAAAAGGGTATTTTCAGGTTTGATTGTGTCCTTTTCAATGCCACATGAATCTGCAATGGCACCTTGCACTGTTATAAAAACATCGTTAAACTGCATAATTAAGAATATTTTGTTACTGCTTAATGAATATCTTTTTCAAATAAACCCGGACATTTCTTAGTATGGAATCGTATAAAATTTGTTGAAATTTTCAAAAGAGAGGTTCCTTAAGAAATTATTAATATTGTTTTTTAGCTAACAAAAATTATTAATTAAAAAAGGAACCTCATGGGATACAAAAGTAAAGAAATTAACCGAAAAAGGATTAATTGGTTATCAGAACAACCAATAGAAACCCAATTAGAAATAACGGTGAGTTCAGGATAACAAATATTGGGAAAGATTAAAATGGTCGTACATCCACACCTTTCTAATAAAGTTTGAGTATTCGTGGGGAAATATATATTTTCGTACTTTAAATTTTATTTGTATTTTTCGCCGTTTGCGGGATTTCTAACACTTAACGGTTGTTATAGATGGAGACGAAAGACAGGAATGATCAGGTTCAGGTTGAACAATTAAAAGAGAAGGATTCTCAGGCTCAATCCACGGAAAGCTCTGTTGAGAAAAAACAGAATGAAGGGAATGACTTTACCGGCAACAAAACACCAGAACCGGCTGTAAATACCGGTACCAATGATATGAAGGGAGAGCCGGAATCACAACCTGGTGAGGAAAAACCGGCTCTGGAGAAAGGGGAGAGTAAAAATGTGATAAAGAATTCAGGAAAGAAGTTGGACAAAAAAGAAAAGGAACCACTTAAAGAAGGGATAAAGAATACAACTGAAGAAGAATCAAAAGAGGCCGAAACCAGCGATAATTCCACAAAATTAGCTGAAGCGGAAAAGGAAGATCCGGTTACGGAAGAAGATTCAGCAAGTTCAGAAAAAAATGCTGGGGTTAAACAAAAGAAGGTCAAAGAGAAGCCGGAAGGAAAAGAAAAGAAGCAAAAACCAGTCATAAAAAAAGCAAAAGCCGAAAAAAAGAAAGAGCCGGTGAAAGACACCATCGAAGGTGAAACAGAAAAAGAAGATGAAGAAGATATTACTGTTAAGGCAGTTGATTATTCTACCTTCAGTAATGAAGACCTCGTCAGTACACTGGCCCTCCTTATCGAAGACAGACCAATCCAGGAAATCCGGAATGATGTAGAGAATATTAAAATAAATTTCTACAAGAAGCATAAAATTGAGCTGGAAAAGAAAAGGAAGAATTTTCTGGAAGAAGGTGGTGAACTTGAAGATTTCAAACCTGAGGAAGACCCTCTTGAAAATCAGCTTAAAGAATTATTAAAAGAATACAGAAACGCGAAAGCAACCTACAACAGGGAGCTTGAGAAGCAAAAACAAGTTAACCTGGAAGAAAAATACAAGATCATTGATGAGATTAAAGATCTTATAAACCGAAAGGAATCCATCAATAAAACATTTCAGGAATTCCGTGAATTACAGGCTAAGTGGAGGACGGTTGGAGTAGTGCCGCAACAAAATCTGAAAGATCTGTGGGAGACTTACCATCACCATGTAGAGAAATTCTATGATTATATCAAGATCAATAAGGAATTACGTGATCTTGATCTGAAAAAAAATCTGGAAACCAAAATTCAGCTTTGTGAAAAGGCTGAAGAATTACTTCTTGAACCATCCATTGTACAAGCATTTAAAGTGTTGCAAAAATATCATGAACAGTGGAGAGAGATCGGTCCGGTACCACACGAAGCTAAGAACGAAATCTGGGAAAGATTCAGAGAAGCAACATCGAAGATCAATAAGAAACATCAGAGCTACTACGAAAACCTGAAAGCTGCTCAGAGAAAAAATCTGGAAGCCAAAACGAACCTGTGTGAAAAAGTTGAGGGACTGAACAATACCAAACTGACTACACATAAGGAATGGAACGAAAAATCCAATGAGGTAGTTGAGCTTCAGAAAGCGTGGAGAACGATAGGGTATGCCCCCAAAAAAAGCAACAATGAGATCTATCAACGATTCCGCAGTGCCTGTGATGAATTCTTCAGGAGAAAACGGGAATTTTATGCCGAAAACAAGGAAATGCAAAACAATAACCTGCAGCTGAAAACTGAACTATGCATGCAAGCTGAAGGGTTGCAGGGTAGTACGGAATGGAAAAAAACCACCGAGGATTTTATTATCCTTCAAAAAAAGTGGAAAGAAATTGGCCCCGTCCATCGTAAGATGTCTGATAAGATATGGAAACGGTTCAGGGCAGCCTGTGATGCTTTCTTTCAGAAAAAATCAGGGCATTATTCACATATCGATAAGGAATATGAAGATAACTTAAAACGGAAGAAAGACCTGATAAAAGAAATTGAAGAGTTTAAACCGGGCAAAGATACGACTGAAATTTTTGAAAGATTGAAAGAATATCAAAGGAGGTGGACTGAAATAGGGTTCGTTCCTTTTAGTGAAAAGGAGAATATTCTTCAGGAGTACCGACTGGCAATAAATAAAAAGTTTGATAACCTTAATATTGATGAAAGTCAAAAAATACTGTTGAAATATAGAAACAAGCTGGAAAATATACAGGACAATCCAAAAGCTCTGGTTAAACTTAAACATGACAGGGAGAAATTTGTTAATAAAATGAAGCAATTGGAGAACGATATTGTATTGTGGGAAAATAATATTGGGTTTTTTGCTAAATCAAAAAACGCCGATTCGTTGATACGTGAGGTAAACGAAAAAATTGAAAATGCCAGTAGAGCAATCAAACTACTTGAAGAAAAGATGAAACTGATAGATGAGACAGAATAGGAACAGAACTAAAGGTTGAAAACCATCTGATAAAATAAGTTGAGAATTTGCGAAATAAAAGTAAAACCGGATATTGGGATGATTTATAAGTAAAGAAAACAGTATTCTTTAATTCCAGTATTCCTCCCGATAGTTATCGGGATCCACTATTCCAGAGTTGTTATAATTTATTAGTAAAGGAATCACTGAATATTTATATTTAAAAAATAGGTTTTGGCTTCAACAAAATACATATTTGTGAGTGGTGGAGTTACATCTTCACTGGGCAAGGGAATTATTTCATCATCGTTGGCTAAGTTGCTACAGGCGAGAGGCTATTCAGTAACTATACAAAAACTGGATCCATATATCAATGTGGATCCGGGAACACTGAATCCTTATGAACATGGCGAATGTTATGTTACTGAAGATGGTGCTGAAACCGACCTTGATCTGGGTCATTATGAGCGTTTTCTGAATATTCCGACATCACAGGATAATAACGTTACAACAGGACTGGTTTACCAATCTGTAATAAACAAGGAAAGAAGGGGAGACTATCTTGGAAAAACAGTTCAAATAATTCCGCATATTACCGATGAAATTAAGCGCAGAATTAAGTTAGCTGCTCAAAAGCACAAATTCGACATTACAATTACAGAAATCGGAGGAACAGTGGGTGATATTGAATCTTTGCCCTATGTTGAATCAGTACGGCAAATGAAATGGGAAATGGGCTCATCCAACTGCATTGTTATTCACCTGACACTTGTCCCTTACCTTACTACATCGGGTGAATTAAAAACCAAGCCCACCCAACATTCCGTTAAAGTCCTTCTTGAAAATGGGATACAACCTGATATCCTGGTATTAAGAACCCAGAAGAAAATTACGGAAGAGGTTCGAAAAAAAGTTTCCTTGTTTTGTAATGTTGATATATCATCCGTTATTGAATCAATAGATGTTTCAACGATTTACGAAGTTCCGCTTTTTATGCAGAAAGAAAAGCTTGATATAACCGTTTTGAAAAAATTAAAACTTCCTGCAAAACAAGCACCCACCCTGAAACCATGGAAAACCTTTCTGGGCAAACTGAAGAATCCCAAAAGCTCAGTAATAATCGGGCTTATCGGAAAATATGTTGAATTACAGGATGCATATAAATCCATAACCGAATCGTTTATTCATGCAGGGGCAATGAATGAATGCAAGGTTGATTTAATACCCATTCATTCTGAAAGTATTACAGAGGATAACGTAAAGGAGAAATTGGGAAATCTAAAAGGTATTTTAGTTGCTCCCGGGTTTGGACACAGGGGTATTGAAGGGAAAATCATTGCTGTAAAGTTTGCGCGGGAAAGCAATGTTCCTTATCTGGGCATATGCCTTGGAATGCAATGTGCAGTTATCGAGTTTGCCAGAAACATGCTCAACCTGAAAGGCGCCGATTCAACCGAAATGGATATCAAGCCTAAACATCCCGTAATTGATCTCATGGAAGAACAAAAAGGGGTTACAGAAAAAGGTGGAACAATGAGGCTTGGAGCATTTGCCTGCCGGCTTAAGAAGGGAAGCTTTTCTTATCTCGCATATAAGAAAGACATGGTAAGAGAACGACACCGTCACCGGTATGAGTTTAATAATAAATATATGCACGATTTCGATAAAGCAGGGATGAAACCTGTCGGCATAAACCCTGAGACAAACCTGGTAGAGATCATGGAAATTCCCGAACATAAATGGTTTGTTGGGGTGCAGTTTCATCCGGAATACAAAAGTACCGTACTTAATCCTCATCCTCTTTTTGTTGATTTTGTGAAAGCTTCGAAGGGATGATTTATTTGCCCTTGTGAGAAAAGGATTTGATGGTGAATAAGTGAAAAAGACTAAAAAATTGCAAAAAAGAAAAATTTTCATGTGTTTATAATTTTATCCACGAATTACGCTAATTACACTAATGAAAATTCAATCATTCCCCTGGGTGTTAATTAGCCTTATCATGGATGTTTCATAATGTAATAATATAATATAGGTAATGGATCGTAATACTATAATTGGAATACTCCTTATTGGTGTTATTTTTATTGGATTTAGCTATTTTAATAATCAAAAATTAAAAAAAGCCTATGATAAGGAAATAATTGTTGCAGATTCCTTGTACCAGGCTAAAGATTATGAAACGGCAAGAAATTCTTACAGAAAAGCTCTTTCATACAGACCCAAAGATCCATCATATTCCAGGGAAAAAATACAGGAAATAAATCAAATAACCGGTATTCCAATCGCCTCATCAGACACTCTTCAGCAAGAAATCCCCGAAGAACAGAAACCGGAGGAAATATCCGTTCCCAGGACTGTTGCCGGCACATTAAGCCCGGAGGACCGGCAAAATATGTATGGTTTGTTTGCAGGCGCTGTGGTAGGTGAGAAGGAGTTTTATACCCTTGAAAATGATTTGATCAAAGTTAATTTATCTACCTTGGGAGGAAGAGTTTATTCAGCTGAACTGAAAAACTATACCACATTTGATTCCCTGCCTCTGATACTTTTTGATGGTGATTCGACCGTTTTTGGTTTCAAATTCTTTACCTGGGATAACAAACCTATTGAAACGAACAATTTATACTTTTTACCCATTGCCGATGCGAAAAGTATGGTTGCAGATAATTCCTCGCGGTCTGTATCAATGCGCCTGCAGGTTGAACCTTATAAGTATATCGAATATGTATATACACTTGAGCCGAACAGTTATATGGTTGATCTTGATATCAACCTGGTGGGCATGAAGGATATTTTTTCCGGCAATCTGAATTCACTTGATTTGAACTGGGAAATATTTTTGCCACAACAGGAAAAAGGCAGACAAAATGAAAATAAATATACATCCATCAAATATAAATATTACCAGGATGACGTGGATGGATTTAGGGAGATGTCATCAAAAGATTTGGAAGAAAAAGAAATAACCACAAAAGTAAGATGGCTTGCATTTAAGGATCAGTTTTTCTCTTCAGTGATAATTGCCGATAATTATTTTCTAAACGCCTGGGTACAATCTCAAAAACTTCCTGAGTCCCCAAAATACCTTCGCCATTTTCGGACAGAGTTGGGGGTGCCATTTGAGGGAAAGGATCGCGAGATAATAAACCTGAGATTTTATTTTGGCCCAAACCACTATAACACACTAAGAAAATATGATCTGGACCTGGAGGAACTGGTTTCTATGGGAAAAAGCATCATTCGCTGGATAAACCAGTTTGCAATTATTCCTGTTTTTACCTGGCTGAATAAATCTATCAATAATTACGGAATTATCATCTTATTATTAACCCTGATAATTAAGATGGTTCTATTTCCACTAACCTACAAGTCGTTTCTGTCACAGGCAAAAATGAAGGTTTTAAAACCCCAGGTAGATGAGATCAATGCCAAGTTTCCTAAAAAGGAGGATGCAATGAAGAAGCAAAAAGCCACAATGGCCTTGTATAAAAGAGCAGGAGTGAGCCCCATGGGCGGATGCCTGCCCATGCTACTTCAAATGCCGATCCTCTTTGCCATGTTCCGGTTCTTTCCAACTTCCATCGAATTACGGCAAGAAAGTTTTCTCTGGGCACATGACCTCTCAACCTATGATTCCATTCTCGATCTTCCTTTCAACATTCCGATGTACGGTGATCACGTAAGCTTGTTTACCCTTTTAATGACCGTCTCTACCATTGTTACCATGAAGATCAACAGTCCTGCCACTGGCGGATCTTCACAAATGCCCGGAATGAAAGGAATGATGTATATGATGCCTGTCATGTTTATGTTGATCCTGAATAATTTTTCAGCAGGATTGACCTATTATTATTTCCTCGCAAATCTTATTACGTTTGGCCAGAATATGATTTCGAAACGGTTTGTAAATGAAGAAGAAATACTGAAGAAACTTCAGGAAAACAAGAAAAAACCTGCAAAGAAGTCTAAATGGCAACAACGACTTGAAGCTGCGGCGAAACAGAAAGGCTACCGACCACCTAAGAAAAAGTAAGCAATGGAGGTCCGGCCATAAACGGCATGAAAGTCGGTGTGTAAATCTACGGTACCATTAATGATCCTTCAGGTAAAGACGAAAAATGGACTCTTGAGATTGCCATGCCGGGATTCAGGAAAGGTACAACCTGGCATATCAACCATAAAGGACGAACCTGGAAGACGCAGTAAAACGATTCTGACTTCCCCCGA
>DAOVQI010000253.1 GCA_030628785.1 Bacteroidota bacterium | reverse complement strand
TGCTTTGCCAATATCCAGCAACCAGCATCAAACTGTTGACTGTAGACTGCCGACTGGTGACTTTCCCTTACTACTTCTTACTACTGTCACTGCCACTTTTTACCCAGCTCTTCTTTCATCAATCATCTTTCATCAATGTTACTCGCTCCCACAGGCCACAATCACAATCCCGCTCGTGAGGTTTGGCTTCGCCAAACGTTCATATTTCCAAACAACCACAGTGAAATATGCTCCTTCGTCGCATTTCACGTGGCAGGCCAGCATCCTTCCAACATTCCATTCTTCCATTCTTCCACTTTTCCACTTTTCCAACCTTCCAACATTCCACTCTTCCATTCTTCCACTCTTCCATATATTTCTTAACTTTGCACCCTGAAATTGAAAATGGAAGAGCGATTATGGGCAGGAATCTGATAATAGAAAAGCTGGAAGGTGTAAAGGCACGGTTCGATGAGGTTGCAGAATTGATAACCAAACAGGATATTATTTCCGATATGAAAAGGTATATCAAATTAAGTAAGGAATATAAAGACCTTGAGCCGGTAATACAAGCCTATAATGACTACAGGAATATTTTAAGCAACGTAAAAAATGCAAAAGATATTCTTGCAGAGGAAAAGGATGAAGAGATGCGTGAAATGGCAAAAGCGGAACTCGATGAGTTGAATGACAGTTTGCCGGAAATGGAAGAGAAGATAAAACTCATTCTGGTACCTGCCGATCCGGAGGATGAAAAAAATGCAGTGGTTGAGATCAGAGCAGGGACAGGAGGAGATGAAGCAAGTATTTTTGCAGGAGATCTTTACAGAATGTATACCAAGTTCTGTGAAACCAAAAACTGGCGAATCGAGGTGAACAGGGTAACTGAAGGAACATCTGGCGGATTTAAGGAAATTGTTTTTAATGTTATCGGGGATGGTGTATATGGTATTTTAAAATATGAATCAGGGGTGCATCGTGTCCAGAGGGTCCCACAGACTGAGACCCAGGGCAGGGTTCATACTTCGGCAGCAACCGTAGCAGTTCTACCCGAAGCAAGTGAATTTGACATTGATATTAAGCCGGAAGATATCAGGAAAGATGTATTTTGTTCATCAGGACCGGGAGGTCAGTCGGTTAATACCACCTATTCAGCAATCCGTTTGACCCACATACCCAGTGGTATTGTTGTTACCTGCCAGGATGAGAAATCGCAGATAAAGAACCTGGATAAAGCTATGAAGGAACTGAGAACCAGAATGTATAACCTGGAATATCAAAAGTACCTGGATGACATCGCCTCGAAAAGGAAAACCATGGTATCGACCGGAGACCGGTCAGCTAAGATACGGACGTATAATTATCCTCAGGGCAGAGTTACTGATCACAGGATTAACTTAACCTTGTATAATTTGACTTCCACAATAGACGGAAATATACAGGAGTTGATCGACAAACTCCAGATGGCAGAAAATGCAGAACGCTTGAAACTAAGCGAGTTATAATGAATTACAATCAGTTACTTGAAAATATTAAAAAGAAGAAAAGCTTTTTGTGTATAGGCCTTGATACTGATCTGTCGGGAATACCTGAATTTCTACTCGAATCGGAAGATCCGGTATTTGAATTTAATAAGCGTATTATCGATGCCACCCATTCCTATGCCGTTGCCTATAAACCGAACATTGCTTTTTATGAAAGCCGGGGTTCAGCAGGATGGGTGAGCCTGGCGAAAACAGTTCAATACCTGAATAGCCGGCACCCTCAAATCTTTCTGATTGCAGATGCAAAACGGGGAGATATCGGTAATACATCAAAAATGTATGCCAAAGCCTTTTTCGAGAATCTGGATTTTGATGCGGTAACAGTGGCACCATATATGGGTGAGGATTCCGTTAGCCCTTTTTTATCATATCCCGGCAAATGGATTGTACTGCTTGCTCTCACATCGAACAAAGGGGCAGATGATTTCCAGTTTATTCAGGACATAAAAAGCCATCAGCCATTATTTGAAATTGTACTGGAAAAGTCCAAATTATGGGGAACTAAGGAAAATATGATGTATGTTGTTGGAGCAACAAAAGCGGAGATGCTTGAACAGATACGAAAAATCATTCCCGATTTCTTTTTACTGGTTCCCGGTATTGGAGCTCAGGGTGGAAGTCTTCAGGATGTAGCCAGGTTTGGATTAAACAAAAATTGTGGTTTATTGGTTAACTCATCCAGAGGAATCATCTATGCCGATAAATCGGATCGGTTTGCCGAAGTTGCTGCACAAAAAGCCGGGGAGATCCAACAGGAAATGGCTTCAATCCTTTCAGAACATCATATTCTATGAAAGAGGATTTTCTGCATTTTGTTTGGAAAAACAGGTTGTTTCAACATGATTCCCTGGTTGCCAATACTGGTGAAAAGATTAAGGTTTTACGTTTGGGAGAACATAATTTTGACGCCGGCCCGGATTTCTTTAATGCAAAAGTTGAAATAGACGGTACCCTATGGGTTGGAAATGTTGAAATACATGTTAACGCATCGGATTGGGCCAGGCATGGACATCATAAAGATAAAAATTACGATAATGTTATTTTACAGGCTGTTTATAATAATGACACTGATGTTAAAAGAACAAACGGGGAACCTGTTCCTACTGTTGAACTGAAATTTAATCCTTCCATCTATCAAAATTACCAGGAACTTTTGCAAAATCAATATTGGATTCCTTGTCAGAATGACTTTTACAAAGTTGATCCCTTTTTTGTAAAACATTGGTTACACAAGTTAATGATAGAGCGTCTTGAAAGAAAATCAAATGAAATAATTGCTTGTCTCGAAAAAAATAAAAACGATTGGGAAGAAACTTTTTACCAGTTTCTGGCCAGAAATTTCGGGTTCAAAACAAACTCACAACCTTTTGAGTTGCTTGCAAAATCATTGCCCTATAAATTCCTGATCAAGCACAAGAACAGTCTGATACAAATTGAGGCAATGTTATTAGGCCAGGCTGGCTTGTTGCAATATGCCTTATCAGATGATTATACAAAAATCCTGGACAGGGAATATAAAGTCTTTAGCAAAAAATTTTCCCTCCGCCACATCGACGGACATTTATGGAAATTTTTGCGGCTGCGTCCATCCAATTTCCCGACAATCCGAATTGCCCAATTTGGAAGTCTTATTCATAAAACGTCGGGTTTGTTTTCAAAAATCATACAGGCCGGGAATGTAAAAGAATTGCTGGAATTGTTCAGGGTTTCAACAAGTCCCTATTGGGAAAATCATTATGTTTTTAATAAGGAATCAGAACATAAAGAAAAAAAACTGGGCGACCAGGCAATTCATTATATACTGATCAATACAGTGGTTCCGTTTTTATTTGTGTACGGCAAAATCAAAAACCTGGATGATTTTAAGGAAAAGTCACTCGAAATTCTCGATCAGATCCCTCCCGAGAGTAATTCCATCGTAAAGAAATGGGAAAAACTTGGAATTAAGGCTGAGAATGCTTTTTATACTCAAGCCTTGCTCCAACTTAAAAATGAATATTGTAAATTCAGGAAATGTATTCAATGCCGGATAGGTAATAAAATACTTAAATCTGAAAAAGTATGAAACCGGTCAGTATTAAACAAATACAATATGCATTATTGCTGCTAATTCTTATTTTTTTTATTGGTAATATAGGCTTTATGGTTATAGAGGGGTTTTCTTTTACGGAATCTTTCTTTATGACGATTATTACAATATCAACGGTAGGCTTTCAGGAGGTTGAGCCACTTTCTGATGCCGGGAGAATATTTACAGCATTCCTTATCATTTTTAGTCTGGGAATATTTGCTTATGTTGTTACTACACTTACACGGTATATTGTTGATGGTATATTTAAAAACTATTATAAGGATAACAAAGTGAAAAAACGTATTGGTAAATTGGATAACCATGTTATTTTATGTGGTTATGGAAGAAATGGCAGACAGGCTGCAGTTGAACTTAATGAACATAAAGTGTCATTTGTGGTTATTGAGAAAGATGAATCGATTGTGGAAAATATTCGTGAGGATAGTAAGTTATTGTATATCCGGGGAGATGCAACCCATGAAGATGTTCTTGAAGTTGCCGGAATTGATAGGGCAAAAGCATTGATTACCACGCTTCCGAGTGATGCAGACAACCTGTTTGTTGTCCTGACAGCCAGCCAGATAAAACCTGGAATAAAAATTATCAGCAGGGCATCCGATGATAATTCCGATTTAAAATTAAAACGAGCCGGTGCCAGCAATGTTATTATGCCTGACAAGATCGGTGGACAGAGAATGGCAAAATTGGTAGCCGAACCGGATGTGGTTGAATTTATTGAATATATTATGCTTCAGGGAAGAAAAGATGTTAGCATTGAGGAGATCTCTTGTAAAAAATTAGCTGCCTGCTTTACTGACAAGTCTATTAAAGAACTGGATATACGTAATGTGTCAGGTGCAAACATTATTGGTATAAAAACTTCTGAAAACAGATATATCATTAATCCCTCGCCCGATATTAAACTAACAAATAAAGATCAGATATTTGTATTGGGAACACAGACTCAGATAAAAAAATTAATAGAAATTATAAATTTTAGTTAGCTCCGTTTACGCAAGATCATGAAAACCGTTTTAATAACCGGCAGTAATGGTTTATTAGGACAAAAGTTAATAGAATTCCTGGTTAACCAACACGATTGCAGGGTAATTGCCACATCCAAAAACCCCGACCATATCACTCATCTTACAGGCTACCAGTTTGAATTACTTGATATAACAAATTCGGTTGAAGTTGAATATATTATTTCTAAGTATAAGCCGGATACCATAATAAACACTGCTGCGTTAACCCAGGTTGATCGTTGTGAAGAAAAAAGATCAGATTGCTGGAGTGTAAATGTTGATGCGGTTAACAAAATAGCAAATATTGCCAGTAAAATTAATGCCCACCTTATTCATCTATCAACTGATTTCATTTTCGACGGTTATTCCGGCCCATACACAGAAACCGATGAGCCAAACCCTTTGAGTTATTATGGTTTATCAAAACTTGAGAGTGAAAAAAGAGTTCAATCGTTGGCGAAAAAATGGTCAATCGTCAGAACCATTTTAGTTTATGGGGTTACACATAGCATGAGCCGGTCAAACATCGTCTTATGGGTAAAAGATTCGCTCGAAAACAACAAATCCATTCGCGTGGTTGATGACCAGTTTCGTGCCCCAACTCTGGTGGAGGACCTTGCCTGGGCTTGCGGGAATATTGCTCTTCAGGAAAAAGAAGGCGTTTTCCATATTTCCGGAGGAGAAATCATGAGCATTTTGGAAATTGCCCATAAAGTAGCTGATTTTTTCGGACTGGACCGATCTATGATATCACAGGTTAGTACTGCTGAGCTTAATGAAAAAACAAAAAGGCCTTTTAAAACAGGTTTTGTTCTTGAAAAGGCAAGAAACGGATTGGATTACATA
>DAOVQI010000197.1 GCA_030628785.1 Bacteroidota bacterium | reverse complement strand
TTCTGTAGGATATGTTTTGGTAACTTCATAAATCTTTAAAAGTAATGCAAATGCTTTTTGCCATTCAGGCATCTCTGAAAAATCTTTGTATGCCATCTTTTATTATTTATGCCCTAAACTTTTAAAACCTCTTACCTCCCTTAGCCTCAGCCTTAGCCTTAGCCTTTGAAGCATTGAATTTCAAAATTAGAATATTATTTATATTTGTTAAATTTTTAATTAATTTGCTTAGCTATGTCCTATTTCTATAATTTTTTCATTAATAGTGAATAATTTGTAATCTATTGCCAGCCCGGAAAGAATGGTCTCTAACCGGTCCTGATGGGTATCCGTAAAAAATATCTGCCCGAAATTCTGATCAGCCACCAACTGAATGATCTGTTTCACCCTTTCTTTATCAAATTTATCGAAAATATCATCCATGAGTAGAATCGGGTCAAATCCAACCACTTTTTTGATGAATTCAAATTTTGCGAGTTTCAAGGCTAAAAGATATGTTTTTTGTTGGCCCTGGGACCCAACCCGTTTAATCGGGTATCCATCCAGGTCTAAAACCAGGTCATCTTTATGAATACCTACTGTAGTGTATTGAAGAACCCTGTCTTTTTGTAGCGCATTTAGTAACAAATCCCTGAAACTTCCATTGTTCAGGTGCGAATAGTATGTTAATTCAACTCTTTCCTTATCCATCGCTATTGAACTGTAATAGGTCTGAAAGATAGGTAAAAGCCGATTTATACAATCAACACGTTTCTTGTGGATTCTTTCGCCCAAAGGTATCAACTGTTCATCCCAAAGTTCGACAGACTCATGTTCAAACCGATTTAACTTCACAAAATCTTTTAATAAACGGTTACGTTGAACCAAAGCGTGATTGTAATTGATCAAATCATCCAGATAAGGTTTGTCATACAGCGAAATAATAGTATTTATAAACCTTCTGCGTTCGTCACTTCCTTCAGTAATTAAACTGCTGTCAGCCGGAGAAATCATAACAACCGGCAATAAACCGATATGATCGGCTAAACGATCATATACCTTCTTGTTCCTCTTAAATTGTTTTTTTTTATTTTTCTTTAAACCACAAAATACATGTTCTGTCCTGTTTTCTCTGACAAACCAACCCTCAATAGTAAAAAAATCTTTGTCATACTTTATATTCTGACTATCGATGCTATTAAAAAAACTTTTGGTTAATGATAAATAATGAATCGCATCTAAGATATTCGTCTTACCAACACCATTGTTGCCAACAATACAATTTATCCTGGACGAAAAATTAAGTTCAACCTTGGAATAATTTTTAAAATTCTGTAAAAAAATGTTCTCCAGATGCATTCTTTTTCCTGGGTTTGTTGTATTAAAAATATCAGTTCAACAAAACACAAAAATACGAATTTTGGTTAATTGGTGAAATTGGTTTGTAGTCCCGAAAAAACAGAAATCTTTGATTTACTAATATTCGGGATTTTTAGTTTTTAGTTTGTACACATTATTTGTCACTGCTTTTTACCATTCATTATTAGAAATTCTCCCTTAGGGATGCCTCGGCAGATATTGGATATTCATTTTTCCTGCAAACTACCATACACACCACTCGAACCTCAACCTTTTGTTCCCAGACTCTGCCAGGTTTTCCTGCCACAGGCATCTCTTCGGGAAAACCCTGGCAGGTCTCTCTCAGTCTCAGCTCTCTGCTCTTCGCCCCATGCCCCAAGCTCCATGCCTTTTCATCCTTCGTCCTTTCGTCTTTCTCCATGCTCCTTGCTTTCCACATCTATCCACCCCTACATCCGTCGGACCGACTCAAGCCTGCCCGAAAGAATGAATTCTTTCATTCAGGCGGGCGGTCGGACGGATTTCCCCCCTCCTAAACCTCAACCTCAGTCTTAACCTTATCCTTTAAAAACTACCACTACCTCTCCCTAATACAACTGCAACTTCCTGAATCTTTTTCATTAGAATATTTCAATATAAAAGCTAAAAAAATTACATTTGCGGAAATTTACCAATTAAAATTAATATTTTATAAAACAATGGCTAAAAAGAAAAAGAGTGCAGCTAAGGACAGAATTCAGGATGTCGAAAGTGCATTAAGCAAGACCGAACAATTTATCGAAGAAAATCAGAAAATCCTGACCACTGTTGTTCTTGCAATCGTGGTTGTCGTAATTGGTTTCCTTGCTTTTAAACGGTTTATTGTTGCTCCTTCGGAGGAAGAAGCTCATTCACAGATGTTTGTTGCAGAACAATATTTTGAAAGGGATTCCTTTGATCTTGCTCTTTATGGAGATGGTAATTATTTGGGATTTCTTGATATCATCGAAGAGTATAAAATCACAAAATCTGCCAATCTTGCACATTATTATGCAGGTATTTCTTACCTCAAGTCCGGTGAATATGAACTTGCGATCGACTATTTAAAGAAGTTTAATTCCGATGATTTAATGCTGGCTCCCATCGCTCTCGGAGCCATTGGTGATGCTTTTCTGGAATTGGAAGAGCCTGAAGAAGCTATTTCATACTATAACAAAGCAGCCAATCTGGTAGATAATGAATTCGTCAGTCCTATCTATCATATGAAAGCAGGCATAGTTTACGAAGAATTGGGAAACTACAAAAATGCTCTTGATATCTACAAAATAATCCAGAAGAAATATCCGGATAGCAGTGAAGGAAGATCCATTGAAAAATATATTACCAGGGCTAAATTGGAAATCGATTAAATAATGGCAACTAACCTACAGAAGTTTTCCGATATTAAACTTAAAGGCACTCCTTCTGCTGAAGACATGAGGATCGGAATTGTTATTGCCGAATGGAACAAGGAGATTACCGAAGTCCTTTACCAGGGAGCATACGATACTTTATTGAAGTATGGCATCAAAGGAGAGAATATACTGAAGAAATATGTACCGGGAAGCTTTGAGCTCACTCTCGGGGCTCAGTTCATGGCAAAATATTCAGATGTTGATGCTGTAATATGTCTGGGATGTGTTATTCAGGGCGAAACCCCGCATTTTACTTATATCTGCCAGGCAGTAACACAAGGAATTACCGATCTCAACCTAAACTACAATATCCCGTTCATTTTTGGTGTTTTAACAACTTATAACCTGCAGCAGGCAAAAGACCGTGCAGGTGGTAAATACGGAAACAAAGGAAGTGAGGCAGCAATAGCAGCCATAAAAATGATCCACCTGCACCATGAAATGAAAAACATGTAGAACGACTCTCCGAGTCGTTTTTCAAAAGCTGCATTTGATCCACCCCGCGGAGGATGCGTGAGATTTGTCGTAAGTAAAATAACAGGAAAAAGTAATATGAAAGGATATGTTCAGGTATATACTGGGAATGGAAAGGGAAAAACCACTGCCGCATTTGGACAAGCTATAAGGGCATCAGGGCATGGAAAGAGAACCTATATAGGCCAGTTTATGAAAGGACAGGTATATGGGGAAGTGAAAGTATTAAGAGGAAACCAGTATATTGATGTTGAACAGTTTGGTGCTGAAAAATGTATAACAAAAGATAAAATTACTGAAGAATATATCATGAAATCAAATTACGGTTTGAAAAGATGTTTGGAGAAGATGAAAGAAGGAAATTACGATATTATCATATTAGATGAAATAAATGTAGCAATTTGGTTTGGATTAATTAAAGAAGAAAAAGTATTGGAATTATTGTACCAGCGACCAAAAGATATTGAATTAATATTAACCGGGAGATACGCACCGGAGAAAATAATAAAAAGAGCAGATTTAGTAACAGAAATGAAATGTATTAAACATTATTACGATAGAGGTGTAAAAGCTCGTAATGGCATTGAGAGATAAGACTTAACAATTTACCCAAGCGGACTGCGTAAACCCCGCTGCTGAATTTAATCATTCAATTAATTTCATAAATACCATTATTTTATCGAGGAGTTTATGGAAAAAGCGACAAAGGATTAGGATAAATAATTTAGTCAGGGTTTGACCTTAAGTCAAGCCCTGACTGGTCTACAAATGCAAGAACGACTTTGGAAAGTCGTTTTACTGTTCCAGCCTAACTAAAAAAATAATTTTATGGGAATAACGGTACATTTCAAAGGAAGACTGAACAACCTGCAAAAAGCAGAATCAGTGATAGATGAATTCAAGGATATTTCCGAAATAATGAAATGGAAATGGAATTCGTTAAACGAAGATTGGAATAAGCCGGCAACTACGAGATTATCTTATTCAAATAATAAAGCTGAGATTACCGGTCATTTATCATTAAAAGGTATACAGATCAATCTACATCCGGATTGTGAGCCCCTGCCAATTTTCTTTGATAGTAAAGGATATCTGCGAACTCCGATAAATATGGTACTGATCCATGAAGGAAAGCTAAAACCGGAAAATTCATACAACTCAGTAAAGACTCAATTTGCCCCACCCGATATTCATATATCAATCATTAAACTGCTACAATTTTTAAAAAAGCAATATGTACCCGGTTTAGAAGTGATCGATGAGGGTGATTATTGGAATACCGGAGACAGAAACAGACTAATAGAAAAAATAGCTTTTTTAGAGGAAAAAATGGATATCCTGGAGCAAGCTCTTTCTTCTGTTGATTTAAAGAATGTGGATCATTATACTCCGGAAGAAATTGCAAAAATACTTGAAGACATACTCAGGAAAAAAATGTAAAACTTATTACATCACTCGTCCGACGACTAGAGTCGTCTGACGAGTTTCTTACACCCTCAAAAGGATTCGGGAAATTCTAATCAAGAGTAAATTGAAGAAAATCGTCCATGGATGTTTCTTTAATGAAACCCCGACAGGGTTCACAACCCTGTCGGGGTTATAAGCTACTCTTTTTCCTCTTCTTTCTTCGCATCAAAAGGTCCATGACGAAACCACTTACTATGGAACTTTGATTTGAATTTTTCCATTTCCTCTTCCGATATGTTATTCAGTTTCTCCTCAAACTTCTTTCTCCAAATTGACCTTTTGTCATCAAAAGGTTTATGATCTTTCCATATCCCCGAGAAGATGATTTTTGATAAAAGCAGTAATCCGGCAGCCTGCCAGAATGTTACTACAGGTCCGTTAAATATTATGGGAATCAGCCAATTCCATAATAGCATTACAATAAAAGTAAATATTGTAATAGCTGCAATACCCAATAAGACAAATTTTCCGATTTTAAATCCATAATGTGTTTTCATAATATTAAAATTTTAACTGGTTATACAATTCCTGAAGACATTCACGGAGGTACAAAACAGCATACCTTTTTCTGGACAGGAGTGTATTTACACTCTCACCTGTCATGGCTGAGATTTCCTTAAAGTTTTTATCTTCAAATTCATGCAAAACAAATACCTCTTTTTGTTCCTCCGGTAATTCCTCCAAAGCTCCTTCTATTTCATCCCATATGACTGACCGCATCAATTCATCGACTGGATCCCTGGTCAATGCAGGAAGAATATCTTCCAGAAAAAGCGGTCCTTCTGAATCGTCGCCATTCATGGTTATTTGTTTGTTGCTCAAAGGTTCAGGTTTCTTTTTCCTCGACCGGTCGATAATTTTATTTCGTGCAACTTTAAACAACCATGAAGCAACATTATCCAAAACTTTTATTTCTTCGTATCCAATAACAAACTGATAAAAAACATCTTGCAGAATATCCTTTGCATCTTCTTCATCCGGAATTCTTTTTTTAATGAAGTTTAACAACCGGCTGCTCTCCTTTTGAACTGTTAGCTCAATATTCTTATTTTTCCCGGGCACCATAAATAAGAAATTTATTCTTAGTATTTTTTTCCATTTTTTCCAAATTAATTATGACTACCCCCTTTATTTGGGACTTCCTGCCCGCTACCGCACAAGCCATAGTAACGGCAGGCGGGTAGTCCCTAACTAACTGATGCTTATAATATTGCTGGGCTAAAGCCCGATATTAGTTATTGCTCTTAGTCCCCGCCATAAATGGCGGGGTTAGTCATTTGTTTTTATTTTAACACAGCTTCTTTAGGCCGGGGTTAGTTAATCAATCGCAAATTTGGGCTTCAGCCCAACATTTACAAAATTCTGATTTCAACCTTTTTCTATTACTTGATGTTATTTGTTTTTTTAAAACTATAGGTCCTATTATGCTTTTTAGATAATCTGAATAATTCTGAGCTTGTTATTCCCGATAAAATTTCCTTTTTATTCCACCTGAAAAAGCTAACATGCATATCTACTTCTTTAGACGAATGAAAAGGAATAATATTTTGAAAAGATAGAAATTTTTACAAAAAGGTCATCCCATTTTACTCCGAGACAAGGAACACTGGAGGTGTTCGATTATTGTAGAAAAAATGGTTCATAAAAGAAATACCGGTCCAACTACCATCCCTTATTAAAGAGGTGTCGCTACATGGACCGGAACAGAGGGAAAGTCAATTAGTATATGGCCGGGCAAACCGTTGATCAAAAGCCTTATTCTTC